>JBBQQV010000006.1:0-23312 GCA_038215505.1 Lysobacterales bacterium | reverse complement strand
TAGCGCGGGCTGGATTGGCGATAGACCGGCGCCGTGCGGCTGGGTGCTTGCTGCTCCGGCTGTGCATAGTTGGACGCGCGCGACGGTGCGATCCGATAGCCGCCGGCATCTTCGTCACGCGAACGCGGCGTGTAGCCGCGTTCACTCGAAGAACCATAGCGCTGGCTGCGCGTGGGTGGCGCATCGGCCGAGCGGGTGTAGCGCGAAGGCTGAGCGCTGTCATCGCCCCTGCTGCGGACGTCGCCTGAGTCGCCTATGTAGCGCTGCCGAGGGCTGCCCGCTTCGGCGGGGCGCTTGGCAGCGGCTTCGCGATCGTAGCCAAATCCGCTGACGGCCGGATCTGCCCGGCGTCCACCGCCGGCACCGCTGCCATAGTCAGCACCGCGCTGTGCTTGCCGACGTTCAATCACCGCGCCTTGGCTGCGATCTTCGTAGCGGGAGGCTTGCGTGCGTGGCAAACCGCCGCTGCGGCCGCCGTAGTTTTCGTTGTTGGAAGCATTGTTGGTGTTGTAGCGCGACTGCCGACTCAGCCAAGCGGCCTCGTTGCGCGCATTGCCGTAACGCGGTGCGTAATAGCTGTAACCAGGCGTGGAGTAGTGGCGGTACGAGGACCAGTCGTAATAGCTGTCCACCCACGACAATCGATACGGCGAGTAGGCGTAATTCGCATATCCGAACGGCCGGAAGTGACTGCCATAGCCATAGCCGTAGTTGAAGCCGCCACCGTAGCCAAAGCTGAAATAGTTGCGCGGGTAATAGGTGACGCCGTAGAAAAACCGCGGGTGCCAATACGGATCAACCGACCAGCGATTGAGCGACCAGAACAGTGAGTAGTAGTAGGGGTTGTCTACGTAGTTCGAATAGCCGTAGTCGGCATAGCTGTCATCTTCGTAGTAATAGTCGCCAGAGCCGCTGTTGGATGGCGAGTAGTAGCTCGAACCATCGACATAGACTGGATTGCCATAGGCGTCGCGACCCGCCGTGTAATAGCCGTCGTCGTAACGGTCGTATTCGGAGTAACTGACGCAGCCCGTCAACAGGGTGGTCAGGGCAAGAACAGATATCCAATGCTTCATCGCAGAAACCCCCTTCACCAGTGTCTGGGCACTCTACGCGGCGGCTGTCAGTCACGCCTGAATCATCGCCATCTGCGCCAACGCGGGCGCGAGGTCATTGCGCTGGGGTTTAACCTTCGAACGGAAATGACGGCTATTAGCCCGGCCGACCTGACCGCTGCAGGCGGCTAAGCGGTCACCATGCCGCCGCTGACCAGTTCGCGGCGGTCTCGGGCATCGTCGGCCACGACGCGGTTGCGACCACCGCGTTTGGCGGCGTACAAGGCCTCATCAGCCGCACGAAACAGATCTCGAGTGGTTGTGCATTGGCGTGTCGACGTGCAGGCCAAGCCGATACTGATCGTGACCCGCGGCTCGCGATCATCGCCTTCGATTTCCGCGCGCAGTCGCTCGGCCAGCTCGGTGGCCACGTCCGAGGCTGTCCTCGGCAGCAGGATCACGAACTCTTCGCCGCCGTAGCGAAAGGCTTGCGACGGTTGTCGCGGTGCCCGCCGAATCGATGCGGCGACGCGCTGCAGCACCCGGTCTCCCAGCGCATGTCCGTGCACATCGTTCACCTGCTTGAACAGGTCGATGTCGACGATCAATAGGGAAAGTGGGGCATTGGCGGCGGCGCAGCTGGCAAACTGCTGGCTCACCAGCTCATCCAGGCTTGCCCGGTTGCCCAAGCCGGTCAACGAATCGGTGCGGCTTTGCTGTTTGATTTCCTGCACGCGCACACCCAGCGCCAACGACAGTAGGACAAACTCGAAGATGGTGCCAATCTGAAAGCCGTACTGGGTCAACAGGTTGTGCGGCAACAGGCCGAAGCTTTTCAGCATGTAGGCGAGCACGCCGATCAAGAACGCCGACCACGCCAGCAGGAAAAAGCGCGCCGTGGGCTGCCCCGCGCGATGACTCGCAATCCCCATCGCCATGACCAGCAACATGGTGACCACGATGAGTCCTGAAATCGGCAGGACAATGACGGCGTAGTCAAAAAAAGGCGAGGCGACAAGAACCGCCACGACCATCAGCTGAATATAAGCGGTGAACTTACCCACCTTGGGCGCGACGCGCTCGATGTGCAGAATGCTCTTGGCGAACTGCAGCAAGAAGAACAACGCCGCCAGCAGCAACATCACATGGATGGCGCTGGCCAATTCCGGCGAATCCGACATCACGTACTGATAGGCGATGCCGTTGAACGCGGCCATGTAGCTGCCGTAAGTCAGCAGGTAAAACAGGTAATACAGAAACGAAGCGTCGCGCACGAACACAAACAGCACCAGCACAATGCTGGCAAGCAACAGGATGCTCCCAAACAGCGCGCCCAAAGCCAATTGTTCGGCGGCCACTTGGGTGGTCAGCGCAAACGGCTGATACAACGTCAAGGGTACATTGACAGGTCCACCTGACGCGGCTCGCACCAGCACGCTGTAGTGCGAATTGGCGGGGATCGTCAACGGAAACAGGAAGTCTCTGTGTTCGATCGGCCGTGTGGAGAAAGGCAAGCGATCACCGGTCAGCCAGTGCTGCGTCACTTGACCATCGGCGATCACCCACACTTCGATGCGATCCAACATCGGGTAGTTCTGCCGCAGCACGCGAGTGATCGGCTCGCTAGTGCTGTTGCGCAGGTCAAATCGCAACCACCAGGCGGAAGTTGAAAACCCGAAACTAGCGGCGTTGCCAGCCAGCGGAACGAAGCGTCCTGCCAAGGCGGGCGAGAGCACATCGTTCACGCCTAGGCTGTCCGTGGGGTCTTCGAGAACGCTGAGCTGTGGTGCGACGTTGATGATCGGGTCGCCATCAGCGAGTTCGAAAGGCACATTCGCCGAGCTGCTGCCGCTTGCTCCGAAGAGCACAAACAGACAGGCCGCCCACAGCCAGCGCCAAGCAGGCTTCCCGTCGCGCAGCGAGAGCATCGCGAACGCACTCAACGCAAACACGGCCACGCCTTCATCCGAAATTGATGCGGCTATTGTCCGCAATCGACGCGCACCCGGGTGGAGATTCGGTGAAGACGCCACCTGCGAAGCGCGCCGGCGCCGGTGGCGAAGGCGCGTTGATGGTCACCGGCCGTGGAAGCCGTCAATCTCGATGGCGAGGTTGGCCCGGCAAATGTCAGCGTAGACCACCAAACGCGAGACATCGGCTGGCAGGTACCTGTCAAGCAAGGCCTCAAATCCGCGCTGCCCATCACGCAGATATACCTTGAGCAGACTGCTGCCATCGAACTCTGCCGAGAGATCGGGTTGCACGACGCGCGCGGCATCAATCAGGGCGGAAAAATTGCGCATGGTCTCGTCCAGCTGCGCCGGCACGTCATCCACATGCTGCGAAGCGTGACCTAGGATGGCAGCGGTGCCAGACAACATCAGCGGCAAGCGGACCTGTGGCGGGGCCAGCATTGCGCGCACAAAGCTCGGTGAGCGGGGGCCGTACTCACGCGGGTAGCGCCAAGCCGCCATTTGGCGCGGATTCTCCAAGGGGGTTCCGGCGGCCTTGGCACTCAGCCAATACACCTGCAAGACCCGCCGGCCGTCGCGCCGACCAATCGCGGTTGCCGCCGGAAAGCGCTCGGCATGCGCCGCAAACCCGGCCGCCCGACCTACGCAAAACTGCCGATAGCGCTCGTCATCGGCCTCGCCTTCGGTAATCGCGTCGAGGTAATTCCAGACCCGCAACAGGTGTGGAAACTGGCTGCTGGCAAGCTGAACCAGCAAGGCCTGATAGGCAGAATGGGCTGCGCCTTCAATGCCATGCTCGCCTTCGACACACTCGATCCAGCCGAAGGCGACTTCCTCATTGCTGGCCCCGCAGATCAAGCCATCGCGGTACCCCCGAACCGGCGTCGGCGATTCCCATATCTCGAACCACGCCGCGCCGTCGCTGGGCTGCAATCCGATATGCAGATAGCGCGGATCGTGCAGCGTAACGGGTGCCGCCGCGCCAAACCCGAACACGGCCAAGGTGTGCGGACCGACCAAGCCACTCGGATCGACGCCGCGCGCGTAACGAGGCTCAAGCGCAGACTGTTTTTGGGAAGGAATTGCGATGGCGTTCACTCAGGTGGCCTGCGCGCGAGTGACGGTGCCGACGACGCGGGCCGGCTCCACGCCGATCACAAGCACGTCGGTATCGGTGGTCGGCTGAGCAGGCATAGCTGGCGTTCGAGACAGTTCAAATGGGCAGGGCGCGGAAAGGTGAATGATATACTCCGCGACCCTCGCGAGGCTGCCGGGAAGGCTGAGGCACCCGCTGCGCAAGGCCCGTGTTTGTGAAATCCCGCCTCGCCTCTCCTGTTCGATTCACACCTACGAAGCCTCCATGCCGACTCAAACCGAAGCCGAACTCGCGCTTGCCACCTTACTTGTAGAAGCGCTCAACCTTGAAGACATCGAGCCCGCCAGCATCGATCCGCAACAACCGCTGTTCGGCTCTGGCCTGGGTCTGGATTCCATCGACGCGCTGGAGATGGCGCTGGCGATTTCCAAGAAGTATGGCTTCCAGCTGCGCTCGGACAACGACGACAACCGGCGCATTTTTGCCTCGTTGGCGGCGCTGTCGGCGCATGTTGAAACGCAACGCACGACGTGAATACGCGCGCGCCGCTGTTACTGGCGCTCGCGTTTCTCATCCTTGCCCACGCGTCCGCAGTCTCGCAATCGCCGGTGCTCGCCTTGCTGGCGGGCGGCGTGCTTGGGCTGATGTTGAGTTGGCCATTACGGACCCGCAGCGCAGTTTTCCTGTTGGCCTTGCTGACAACTGCCGGCGTGCTGTGGTGGCTGCAGCGCAACGGACATCCGTTCTTGCCTTTACTGCTGCCACCGGTGGTGTTCAACGCGGTGGTTGGTCTGTATTTCGCCCGCAGCTTGCGCGCAGGTCGCACACCCCTGATCGAGTGCATCGTGCTGGCGATCCACGATGGCCGCCTGCCCGACCCAGAGGTGCCGCGTTATGCACGTCGTCTCACCGTGAGCTGGGCAGTGCTGCTGTTTGGCTTGGCGCTGCTGAACTTCGTACTGGCTCTGCTCGCCGAACCGGCCGGCCTGTTACTCAGTTTCGGCATCGCGCCGCCCTTGCGAGTGCCGTTGGCGTGGTGGTCAGCGTTTGCGAACGGCATCAACTACGCGGTCATCGGCGCGTTTTTTGTTGGCGAGTACGCCTATCGGCGTCGCCGCTTCCCGAATCCGATCTATCGCAACTTTGCCGACTTCATGGCTCGGGTCGCCAAGCTGGGACCCACGTTTTGGCGAGAAGCCGGTCGATGACGCGCTGTCTGCCGTACCCGCACCCGACCATTCAGCCGGCGCAACAGACGTGGGCGATGTGAGCACGTCCATCAGCCTCCACACGTTCTGCATCGGTGCTGACCATGCCAGCTTGGCCGGACACTTCCCGGGCAATCCCATCGTGCCTGGCGTGGTGATTCTGGATGCAGTATTGGCCGCGGCACGCCGCCGAGCCGGTGCGGATTGGCAATTGCAACGGTTGCCACACATCAAATTTTTGCAGCCGCTGATGCCCGACCAGGCCGCGACCATCGAACTGACCGCCGACGTAACACTTGCCGCGCCGCAGCGCATGCGCTTCCGGGTACTGCGCGGGACTGAGCTGCTGAGTAGCGGCGAACTGCTACTCGCGCCGGCCGGAGCAGGCGCGTGAGCGAGCACTGGAAACAGCGCCCGGAAGGCGGCAGCCGCTTTGCGATCCTGTTGATTCGTGGCATTGCCAGTTATGGCGGACGCATGCTCAGCCGCCTGCTGCTGTTTCCAATCACCCTGTACTTTTTGTTGGTGCGCGGTCCCGAGCGCCGCGCCTCCGCCAGCTTTCTAGAACGCGTGCATGGCCGGCCACCTGGCTGGCTGGACGTCGCCCGCCACATTCATTGTTTTGCGGCCACCATTCTCGACCGCGTATTCCTGTTGTCCGGGCAATTCGAAAAGTTCGACCTCCGCATTCATGGCGCGGAAGCGCTGCACGCCGAAATCCTCAAAGGCAAGGGCGTGCTGCTGTTTGGTTCGCATCTGGGCAGTTTCGAAGTGTTGCGGGTGCTTTCCCGACTGCGCCCGGATGTGACCGTAAGGGTGGTCATGGATCGCGGCCAGAACGCGACCCTGACCGGCTTGCTGGATGCCCTTGCGCCGGATATCGCGGCCACCGTGATCGACGCAAAACAAGATGGCGCGACGATTGCACTGGCGATCAAGGACGCCACCGACGCGGGCGCACTGGTTGGCGTGCTGGTGGATCGCGCGCGGCCCGGCGAGGCGCTGAAGCCGGTCGAGTTCCTGGGCGCGCCGGCCGCGCTTCCAAGCGGGCCATTCCTGATTGCCAGCATGCTCAACGTGCCAGTGGTGGTGAGCTTTGGCCTGTACCGCGGCGGCAATCGCTACGATCTGCATTTCGAGCCCTTCGAGTTCGAGAAGAACATCCCGCGCGCGCGCCGCCGCGATGCCTTGGCGCAGGTTCAGCAGCGCTATGCGATGCGGCTTGAACACTACCTGCGACTGGCACCTTTCAATTGGTTCAATTTCTATGATTTCTGGAGTCTGGATGAAGCTGCCGCAAAGCCTGATCGCGCTCTTGCTCAGCCCGCTGCTGCTGTCGACGACGGTGAGCGCAGCCGCGCTGGATAGCGCCGCGCTTATCGCCAGCCTGGCGCAACCGCTGCCTGCGAAAACCACATATTTCGAGCAGCGCGAGTCGCCGCTGTTGGCTGCACCACTGCAATTTTCAGGCGTGTTGGAACGGCCGCAGGTGGGCACGTTGGTGAAGTCGGTCGTGCAACCTTACGTCGAGCGCACGGTGATCGCAGATGGTCGCGTCAGCAGCGAGCGCGAGGGCCAACCACAGCGCCAGTTTTCACTCAAGCGTGCGCCAGAGCTGGTCGCACTCACTGCCAGTTTCGAGGCCATTCTGAGTGGTGATTCGAATGCTTTGCGGCAGCAGTATCGGATCGACACGCTGGGCGATGCTGAGGCGTGGACGCTGACATTGACTCCGCTGGAGCCACGTTTGGCCAAGCGCGTGCTGGCGATCCGCCTGTATGGCGGATTGCTCGGCAGTCAGGCGAGCTTGCGCTGTATCGACCTTGACTTGGCCGGCGCAGAGAACAGCCGCATGTGGATCGGTGAACTGGCGGCGACAGCGATGGCGACCAGCGATGCCAGCGCCCGCGCAGCCTTGTGCACCGCAGGTCCGGCAAAGCAGGCACCTGTGGGAGCGCCGGAAGCCGCGAATCGATCCACCAGCGTAAAAATGGCGCGCCTTCCGGCGCTCCCGCTGCAACCCGGCGTGCCCACGGCGTGCTGAAAGCGCCGATGAACCTCGGCCGCGACCCACAGGCCTGGAATCGCGGCCTGTGCATTCTGCTGTGGTTGTCGCTGTTGGCGGCCACCGGCGCCTGGGTCAGCCATGGGCTGCGCATCAGCGGTGATCTGCGCGAGTTTTTGCCCTCGCCCAAGACCGGCAACCAGCGTCTGCTGATGCAGCAGGCGGGCGATGGGCCGGGCAGCCGCTTGTTGTTGTTGGCGCTGGCGGGCGACTCGCCCGATGCGCTTGCGCAGCACTCGCGCGACTTGCGCGAGGCGCTGCTAGGAGCACCTGAACTGTTGTGGATCAGCAATGGCGAAGAAGACCTGGATACCGTTCCGGAGGCCTTGCAGGACTATCGCTATCTGCTGTCCCCCGGACCCGGCGATGGCAGTTTGGATGCCGATGGTCTTCGGCAATCGATGCAGCAGCGCCTGCAGGATCTGGCCTCGCCGGCGGCGGCCTTGATCGCACCACTGATTGCACGCGACCCGACCCTAGAAACTCTGCGGTTGCTGGAGGCGTGGACGCCGTCTCGCGAGCCGTTACGCTTTGACGGGGTGTGGCTGTCAGCCGATAGCCAACACGCTCTGCTGCTGGTGCAAACACGGGCAGCCGGGTTTGATCCGACCGGCCAGCAAGCGGCGCTGGCGCGCTTGCGCAATGCGCATGCCGATGTGTTGGCCGAGTCTGACGATACCGCCGCGAAGGAAAGCCGAGTAGTTGGTCCAGAGATCAGTCACGGCATCACCCTTGAAATCAGCGGCCCCGGCGCCTTTGCCGAGCACATAGCGGCGCAAACGCGCGGCGAAGCCTCGACGCTGGGCGGCATCGCCAGTGCGGCGATGTTGCTGTTGCTGCTATTTGCCTATCGCAGCTTCAGTCTGCCCTTGCTGGCGGCGCTACCGCTGGCCAGTGGTGGCATCGCCGGGCTTGCCGCCACGGCGATTGGCTTTGGTGATGTGCATGGAATCACGTTGGCGTTTGGATTCACCTTGCTGGGTGTCGCCCAGGACTATCCGGTCCATCTGTTGAGTCATCGCCATCCCGGCACGTGCAGCCGCGACACCGCGCGCGCGCTCTGGCCGACGCTTGCGGCGGGTGCAGGGTCCAGTTGCATTGCCTATCTGATCTTCCTGTTTGCCGGCGTCAGTGCGCTGCAACAACTGGCGGTATTCACCATCGTTGGACTGGCGACCGCCGCCTTGACGACGCGTTATGGCATGCCATTCGTATTGGCCAACACTCGCGACGACGTGGCGGAGCACCGCCTGCCGATACTGATCCAACGTCGCTTCCTGCAACAGCGAATTCCGCGCTGGCCGGTCTGGATCCTCGCAGGTGTTTGTGCGGCGGTGATCGGGCTCGGCAATGCACCGTGGTGGAACGACAACTTGGCCTCGCTGACGCCCGTTCCAGCCGAACTGTTGCAACGCGATGCGGAGTTGCGCGCCGAATTGGGCGCGCCTGATGTTCGCTGGCTGTTGGTGCTGCGCGCTGCCGATGTCGAACAGGTGCTGCAACGCAGCGAGGCACTGCGCGCCGAGTTGGACAACCTGGTCGCGACGAAGGTGGTTGACGGCATCGACTACGCCGCGCGTTACCTGCCCTCGGCGGCAGTGCAAACAGCGCGGCAAGCGCAGTTGCCCGACGCCGCCGCCTTGCAGGCAAACCTGCAACAGGCGCTGCTCGATCTGCCCTTTAAAGCGAATGCCTTCGATGGCTTCCTGGCCGCCGTCGAGCAAGCGCGTCAGTTGCCGCCGCTCACCCCAAGCGGTCTCATCGACACCCCGTTGGCATTGCGCATCGAGTCCCTGCTGCAAACCGATGCAGAGGCCGAACCCAATGCCCGCACGCTTGCCTTGTTCACGCTGAGCGGCATCCAACAGCCGCAGGTGTTGGCCGCGTGGGCGGCGACCCACGCCGATGTGGATTTGCTTGACTTGAAGCAGACAGCCCAGTCGTTAGCCGCGGAATGGCGCATGCGCGTTTTGAATGCCGTCGCCGCTGCGGCCGTGATGTTGTTGCTGTCGATGTGGGTGGCGTTAGGCAGTTGGCGGCGCTGCGTCCGCGTGCTGATCCCGGTCACGCTGGGAACGGCCTGCGTGATCGCCGCGCTGCACGCGCTGGCGATTCCACTGACCTTGTTTCATCTGGTTTCGCTGGTGTTGGCGACAGGCATCGGTGTGGATTACGCGCTGTTTTTTGAACGCGCCGGCGACGACGCCAAGGATCAGCGGCGCACTCTGCACGCGGTGCTGATCTGCTCCATCTCCACTCTGCTGGTATTTGCCTTGCTGGCGCTTTCCGAAATTCCCGTGCTACGCGCGATTGGCTTGACCGTCGCCCTCAGTGTGGTCCCACATGTGCTGCTGTCGGTGTGGCTGGCGACTACGCCGAGCGCATCCGAGGAGACCCAATGATCGACGGCATGATGGTCAGGGCGCCTGATCGAGCGCTTGCCCAAGTGGTTGAAAGAGATCAAATCCTGCGGCTCATTCCGCACCAGTTCGGCATGTGTCTGTTGGATGCGGTGGCGAGCTGGGATGCCGAGCAAATCCACGCCACCACCTGCTCGCACCAACGCGCCGACAATCCCTTGCTTCGCGATGCGCAACTCTCGGCCTTGCACCTGTGTGAATACGGCGCGCAAGCCATGGCTGTGCACGGCGGCTTGCTGGCCGCTGCTAGTGGTGGCCGCGCTCGGCCCGGCTTGCTGGTGTCACTGCGCAATGTGGAATTGCACTGCACGCGTCTGCACGATTTGCCACAGGCGCTGCAGGTGCACGCCCGCGCGTTCAGCGATAGCGGCAGTAGCTGGCAGTATGAGTTCTGGGTTGAACACGCAGGCGTCCGCATCGGTGCGGGCCGCGCCGCAGTGATGCTGCGTGCAGAGGAAGCAAGCAAATGAGCAATAGTCAGGTCACCACACCACGTGTGATCAGGCGTGCACTGGTCACCGGCGGCAGTGGTGATCTCGGTGGCGCGATCTGCCGCGCCTTGGCGCAGGCGGGTTGTTTTGTCTACGTGCATGCCAACAGCGGCATCGAGCGCGCTTCGCTGCTGGCGGCTGAGTTGCGTGCCGGAGGTGGTCAGGCCGAGGCCGTGGCCTTTGATGTCGCCGATGCCGACAGCACTCGCGCCGCCACAAGCGCATTACTGACGGCCGGCCCCATCCAGATTGTCGTCAATAACGCCGGCATTCATGCCGACGCGCCGATGGCAGGCATGAGCGAACCGCAGTGGCGACGGGTGATCGACGTTTCCCTGCACGGATTCTTCAACGTCACCCAGCCTCTGCTGCTGCCGATGGCGCGCACCCGTTGGGGTCGCATCATCAGCGTCTCATCGGTGGCTGCGGTGCATGGCAATCGCGGCCAAACCAATTACGCCGCCGCCAAGGCCGGCCTGCACGGTGCCAGCTTGTCGCTGGCGCGCGAAATGGCCAGCCGCAACATCACCGTGAATGTCGTCGCCCCCGGCGTGATCGAAGGCAAGATGGCGGCGGACGCCTTTTCGCCCGAGCAGATTAAAGCCATCGTCCCCGCCGGTCGCGCTGGAAAACCCGAAGAAGTCGCCGCCTTGGTCGCGTTTCTGGCATCGGACTCAGCCAGCTACATCAACGCGCAGATCATTGGCGTGGATGGCGGCATGGCTTAGGCGAACAGTCGGGTGGGCATACCCACAGCGCTTGCCGATTTCCGCAGCCCACGTCACCATTCGCGGCCATCATTGGGCGGCTTGATTCGAGCGGCCCGCTCAAGGAATCGTATGAAGAACCTACTCGGAAGTATCGTCGTCGCTTCAGTTTGTTTGTTTGCTGGTGCGGCATTCGCGCAATCGGTGTCGATGCCGCGCTCGGTGCCTTATGCAGAGGATGCGGAGATCACCAAGAAGGTGCGCGGCGAGTGCGTGCTGCTGAATACCCAACTGGCCGACTACACCAAGCAGTTTGGCAACGAGTTCGGGGTCGAAGTCAACCTAGTCGATGCGACGACGGCGAGCGATCCGGGCCGCGTTTTGCTGGTTGAAATCGTTGATGCGGTCAGCTCGGGCAACGCCTTCATCGGCCATCAGAAGTTTTCGCGCATTCGCGGTGAGCTGTTTGAAGACGGCGTGCGCGTGGCCGGTTTCAAGGCAAGCCGCAACTCCATGGGTGGCGCGTTTGGCGGCTACAAGGGCTCGTGCTCAGTGCTTGGCCGGACCATGAAGGTGCTTGGCAAGGACGTGGCAATGTGGCTGAAGGCACCCAGCGACGACGCCGAACTGGGCGACTATTGATCTTGCCGTTGCGGTTGCATAGCAGCGTGTCAGTCGCCGGCTAGCCAGATCATTGCAGGAGTGGTGGAAGCCAAGCGAGTTTGCTGGCCGGCCAAATCGCGGCTTCCGCCGCTCCCACAAATGCCTGAAGCTCGCCTACGGGAGAGCAACGCAGAGGCCACAACTGGAGCGGACTTGGAAAATAAAGCGGACTTGGAAAATAAAGCGGACTCGGCAAATAAAGCGGACTTGGCAAATAAAGCGGACTTGGCGAAGAGCCAACCAAGCGAAGCGCGGACTTGGCAAGTAGAACCGGCTAGGCGAACTGCGTCTCGACCTCAGCGGCGGTCTCGTGCAGGCACCAACTGTCCGGCAGCAGGCGGTCCGCATCCTGCGTCGCTGTGGGTTGCGGACAAAGACTAGCTAACGCTGCGGTATCGATGGCGGGATGCAAACCCTTGGCCTCGGCGGCCAACTCTGCCGCCAGCGCGCGCAAGCGCTGCACATTGCCGCGAATGCGTTCGCGAAACGCGCTGTTGTCCAAGCGGTCTTGCAAGGCACCATTAAGTTCGGCGAACCAGCCGATGCTGGCTTGATCCATGAATGCGGCCGGCTCGACAACGGCGGCCTGCGCGCTGTTGCGCCGCGTCCAGTCGCCGAGCAAGGCTTGCACGGCAACGTTCAACGCCTTCGCCTGCGCCAACTCAGGACGCAGGCGCGACATCGTTGGCAGGTCGGCGATGCGGTCGGCGAAAAACAAGGGCGCAAGCACGCCCCAGTAGTAGGTGTAGTCCCACAGCACCTTCAACGGCATGACCTTGGCGTCGCCGAAGATGTGGTACTGACCGCGATACATAGTCAGCGTGCTTTCGTAAAAACTGAAATAGAGCTGCTGATAGACGCCGGCGTACGGCTGCCATGCTTCACCGGCAAGGTCCTTGCTGATGAGCTGGGTGATGTAGGTGTTGCTGATGGCGATGAAGTCGCTGCCTGGCGAATAAAACGGATCAAGAAACACGCCGGCTTCGCCAGTAAGCGCCCAGCGGCGATCAGAAAACACCTGCTTGCAGCCGTAGCTGAAGTGGCGGAAGAAAGCGAAATCCTGCAACTGGTCGCGCATCGGTTCCAGCGCGTGCGCCAACCGCGGTTGATGTTGGTGAAACCACTGCATGACGAGCTCGAAGGTCTTCATGCCGTCCAGCGGATGGGTGACCGCGTCACAAACGATGCCGACCGAATGCGATCCGGAAGCCAGCGGGATGAGCCAGGCCCAATAGCCGTCACCGACCAGATGGTTGGTCGAGCGCCAGCGCTCGGGCGGCGTGCAACGGGTCAGCCACGCTGCATCGTTCGACCAGTCCTGCACGTCGATGTGGCTGCTGACGCGGAACCACACCGCGTTGGCGTGATGGCCATTGTCTTCGGCCAGATTCAGCTGACGCTTGAGCATGCCGACGCGGCCGCTGGCGTCTACCACCCATCGCGCGCGCGTCTCATGGCGTTGGCCGGCGCTTTCCCACTGCACGCTGTGCGGCGCGTCAGCCTCATCCAAGCTGACCCGCTTGACCGTGGCAGAACACACAAAATCGATGCCAGCTGCGCGTGCGCGCTCGCCCAGAAAGTTCTCAAAACGACCACGATCCAGCTGCCAAGCACCGGTCGCAAGCGCCATGCTGGCACCCAGCTCGGGGCACTGGTCGATGTCTGCACGGCCGTCGGAGAAGAAAAACCGGAAGCCAAACTTGACGATCTGCTGCTGATCCAAGTGCTCGCGCAAGCCCAGCACGTCAGCAAAGTAATGCGCACCGATCTCGACCGTGGACTCGCCAATCTTGTGCGCGGCCTCTGCCACCGGATGCGCGCGACGTTCCAACACACCGATACGCAGGTCCGGATGGGCGAGGCGCAGTTGCAGGGCAAGTGTCAGCCCAGCCAAGCCGCCACCGAGAATCAGCACATCCTGTTCGGGTGTGGTTTGCAACATGCTCAATTTGATCCTTGCATGGCGAGCAATGGCTCGCTCGCGGTGGTCGGATCAAACACCAATGGGCGGCTGCGGTGGGCTTCGATGTAGCGCGGGATAACCCGCCCAAAGGTCCACACCCGGCCGACCACATGCGACGTGATCCGGTATAGATCGGTCAACGGTCGGAAGTGACTGCGACGAAACTGCCCAGTCATGCCTTCGCCGGCATAACGCGATTCAATCGGCACCGCGACGCAACGGGTGCCCAAGCGACGCGCGGCTTGGATGAGGATGTCGGCCTCAAATACAAAACCTTCGCCAGCCACATCGGCGATCTCGCACACCGCACGCGGGTAGTAGCGCTGCCCACTTTGGGTGTCGGCGACCCGGTATCCGGTAGCCCAGGCAATGCCCCAGTCGCCGAACTCATTGGCCAGCCGCCGATGAATCGGCTGCTGCGCGCGCTTTTTGAGGCGCGCGCCGACCACGATGTGCTGCGGGTAGACGGCGGCAGCGACGAGCAGGCGCGGGATGTCGGCGGCCAGATGCTGGCCATCGCCATCCATGGTCAGCACGCCGTCGACATCCAGCCCAAGCGCGGCACGGAAACCCGTGCGCAAGCCTTCGCCCTTGCCTTTGCGTTGTGGGTGCTGGATCAAGGTGATCGGCAGATCGGAAAGCTGGGCGACGGTGGCATCGGTGGAGCCGTCGTCGACAACGATGACGTGGCGGGCTTGGCGCAACGCGCCTTCCACCACTTCGCGAATACGCAGGGCTTCGTTCAGGGCCGGGATCAGCACGGCGACACGATCAACAGCACTCATGCGCTGATGTGGCCGCTGATGTGACCGCTCATATGGCCGCTGAAGCGCAAGGCCAGAGACAGGTCGGGGCCGGCGTCGAGCACGCACTCTTGCTCGCCCAGCGCGAGTGCTTGCATCAAAACCAAGGCAGGTGCCATCGCATTGCCTCCAAGAATAGAAAACAGGCGCCCGTGGATGGGTGGCGGCGCTGAGCGGGCAAGCAATTCGACATGCATGCGCACACCCTCGTTGGCCGCATCGTCTCGCGCCAGCACCAAGGCCACCCCAAACAAACCAATACTGCGACTGACCGCAGCCAGTGGCCCGACTGAAGGCCCGTCGCTGGCGACCAACAATACGGCTGGCGCGCCTTCCGCAAGTTGCATCGCCGCTTCCAACAACCCTTGGGCGAAGGTAGCTTGATACGCTGAAATGGCGGTCGCTGCCGCTCGACATCCGACGCCTATCGTCCAGTACCCTGCGGCGGCGTTGTGCACCGAGTTGTGGAACTTGGTCGGCGAAATATCCTTCGGTGACAGCGCCAAGGTCTGGCACATGAAATCAGTAATCGTGAGATCGCCATGCATGGATGCGAACACCGATGGCAAGGTGGCTGGATCAGCAGAGGCATCCATGCACGCGGCTTGCGCCACTTGCAAAGCCAACAGCACCGTCTCCGGTGCGCGACGACGCTCGTTGGGCGGCAACAGATCGGTGCTTGGTCGGCTCGGTGCGTCGGCCAGCAGCTCCGCTTCGCCGCGCGCAACAGCGCGCATCGCAGCCCAACTCGGCATGCCATTGGCCCATGCGCCAATGCCGCGAAGCTGCATCGACGGCAGCGGGCTCGCAATCATTGGCGATAGCCCTCGCCTGCAAACAGCAGCGAGCAATTGTTGCCACCAAAACCGAATGAATTGTTCATGCTGATACGGGCGGTCGTTTGCATCGTCTCGCGCAACAGTTGCGGGCCGCAGGCCGGGTCAGGCTGCTCGCAACCCAGCGTGCCGGGCATCAGGCCAGTAACCAGCGCATCCAACGCGATCACTGACTCGACAATACCCGCCGCGCCCAAGGTGTGGCCAGTCCAGCCCTTGGTCGAACTGGCGCGGGTACTTTCGGGAAATAAAGCGGCCACGGCGGCGGCCTCGATCTCGTCGTTCTTCGGCGTCGCCGTGCCATGCAGGTTGATGTAGTCGACTTCACTTGCATCGCAGCCAGCGCGTGTCAGCGCTGCCTGCATCGACAAGCGCGCGCCCAGACCTTCGGGATGCGGGCTGGACATGTGGTGCGCATCGCTGGACTCGCCATAGCCCAGCAGCCGCGGGCCATCGCCGTCACGCTCGATAATCGCATAACCGCCGGCCTCGCCCAACGACAAGCCACAGCGCGCCACATCGAACGGTTGACAGCGATTAGGCGCGACCAGGCCAAGTGCATTGAATCCAAACAGCACGCTGCCGCACAAGGTGTCCACGCCGCCGATCAGTGCCGCATCGACGATGCCGGCATTGATCAACCTGGCGGCCTGCGCAAAGACTTTGGCGCTGGACGAACAGGCGGTAGCGACGGTCACACACGGCCCGCGCAGGCCGGTTGCTGCTTGCACGAAGCCACCCAGCGAATGCGGCGTATGGACCACGCTGCGGTACTGATCTGCGGGAAACGCGCCGGCCGCGTCGAGACGCGCGTACGCACCTTCGGTTTCGCCAATCGCCGAGGTCGAAGTGCCCATTACGATCGCAATGCGGTGTGCGCTGTAGCGGCTTTGCAGGGCCTCAAGTTTGGCCAGCCATTCGTCCTGCTGCAGCGCCAGCCATGCCAGCCGGTTGTTGCGGCACTCCCACTCCGCCAATGAGTTCGGCAAAGGCGATTCCTCGAGCCCATCCACGCGACCAATCCAAGTCGACAATGGCGCGGTCGAAAAATCGTTTAAGCGCAACCCAGAATGCCCGCCGCGCAAGGCGGAACGCAAAGCGTGCAAACCGCGCCCGCAGGCGCTGGTGGCGGTATAGGCAGTGACAGCAAGTGGCAGCATGGTTTGAATCGGGCGCGGGGCTCGCAGGGGGCCGCAGTATAGGTCAGGGTCGAGAGTCTGTCGGTCAGTTTGGCGACACCGGCAGCAACCCGCTGCAATTGGGGTGCGTCGTTGTTGGCCGCTGATTGGTCTACGGCAACGTCACGCGCTTTGCGATTTGCATCAATCCGCGCAAGGCCTCATTGGCGGCCTCCGGAGTTGAGAACGCCTTCGCGACCTCAGGCTGCAACAAAACAAGATTGGTGCCTTGGCTGTGCTGCTTCAGATACTTGCCACGAATGCCCTCACCCAATGAATCTCGCCGGTACTCGGCACGCATGGGCTGGACTCGTGACGGCTTAACCTTCTTGGTAGATTTTTCGCTCATTGGCGGTCGCTGCTCGTGCGCTGATGATGCGGATGCCTTGCTCAAACTCGACATGGGAAACAACGATAATTCGGTGAGCGATTGACAGCCCGAAGGTTAGCAGACACTCCTCGCCCACCGAGTGGCCAGGATCAACAAACGTGAACGCCAAGGGATCGCCAAACACCGACCCCGCCTCCTCAAACGAAATCCCGTATTTCTTGAGGTTGCGTCGGGCTTTGGCTAAACCCCCATTCGTAGATCATGCGCTCGAGTATATGCGGCCACGTGTGGTTGCCTGTGAGAGAGCCGAGCATGCGGGCGGGTCCAGCAACTTCACTTGGTGCATCCACTGCCATCACGCAGACTCGCGCTCATGACTTCGCGACGCGCCCATCAGCTGAAGATCCTGCAAGACGTCGACGCCCTGCACGCGCTAGCCGTGGCGAGCGTGGCGTTGGTGGCGAGCGGTGGGCTGCTGTATGTCGGCTATCTGGTTCACGTCACCCGGGTCGCATACCGCAGCCCGACCCTGCCGCCTGCAAGCAACATCGCGACGGCCGTGCTGGTGTTTGGCAAGCGTTGTAAGCACGGCCAACCCGACGCTGATTTCAGGGCGCGCATCACTCGCGCCACGCAACTGGCGAGCGGCGGGCATACCCAACACCTGCTGCTGCTGGGCGGTGGCCCGGCGCCTACAGAAGCGGAAGTCGCCGCACGCGAGTTGCTGGCCGCAGGACTGCCAGCTAGCGTGCAACTACTGCTTGAACACAAGTCGCGCGACACCCTGCAGAACTTGCGCAACGCGCGCCTGCTTCTGAGCACTGGAGAGATGGATGGGGGCGATCACGCACCGGCGGTGTTGCTCAGCAGTCGCTATCACTTGGCGCGCTGCGCGCTGTTTGCCCGCAATTTGGGCATCAACCATCAGCTGTGTGCGGCAGAAGACCGACTGGGCTGGCGGGTGCAAACGGGTTTCCGCCTGCTCAGCGAGGCCGCGTACCTGATGTGGTTGGATATCGGCATGCGCTGGGCAAGGCTCATTGGTCATCGGCGGATGCTCGCAAAAATCAGTTGATAGGCAGGTGGCGATATCGCCACACTGCGCCCACGCCAAGTCCACTCAGGCGCTGTAAACCCTCTTTCATTCTGGAGTTCTGACCGATGCGTCATTCACGCTGGTTCGCGTTGTTGCTGCTGCCTTTGCTGGTTTTGCTGATGGGTGCGCGGCCGGCGCCCTTGCTGGATCCCGATCCTGTTGCGATCCCCGCCGGCTTGAGCGTCGAGGCCGTGCAGAAAGAAATCAAGCGCGCCCTGGTCACTCGCAATTGGGCGGTCACGGCCGAGCAGCCGGGCCAGATCGAAGCCACCTTGAATGTGCGCGCACACGTCGCCCGCATCACTGTCAGCCATGCCGACGGCAAGGTGCGAGTGGCTTATGTCTCCAGCGAAAACCTGAACTTCGAGGAGAAGAACGGGCAACGCTTCATCCACAAGAACTATGCCTCGTGGGTCAACAACATCGTCACCGACATCTCGCGCAACCTGCAGCTGGAAGCGCTGAATTAAGCAATTGATTTGTTCACGGCAACGGGCGGCTCACGCCGTCCCGCTGCCTTGGCGCAAGGCCTCCAACAAGGCCTTGCGCGGCAATTTTCCGGTTTCGTTACGCGGCAAGCGCTCAAGCAATCGCAGTGGTCGCGGCAGAAATACCGGATCGATCGATTCGCGCAGCGCCGCCAGCAACTCGACCTCACTGCGCCCTGGTGCCACTGCCAGCGCCGCAATGCGTTGCACCGGACCATCGGCATCCAGCTGAAACACCACCGCATCGCTGACGCCAACCACCGCCAGCAAACGACGCGTCAGTTCACCCAATGAAACCCGCTTTCCGGCGATTTCCAAGAGATCGCTGGTGCGTCCGGCAAGGCGAAACTGGCCGTTTGGCAATGTTTCGATCAGGTCCTGCAGCAGCACCGGTTCGGCCAACCAGTCGGCGCTGACCAAGGCACCATCAGCTCGCGGCTCGATCTGGACACCGGCATAGGCCGTCCAATCCGCGTCCAAAGCCGTGCGCCGATGGCCAAAAATACAGGTCTCGGTGCTGCCGAAGAACTCCAGCACGTGCGCGCCGGATGCGAGCTCGGCGGCCTGCGCCAGCTCGCGCGACAACGCCGCCGTGGCACTCAGGATCACCGCCAACTGCGGCACTTCAAGGCCACTTTCGATCAGCGCGCGCAGGTGCACTGGCGTGGTCACCAGCACCCGTGGCGAGGGTAACTCAGCCAAGGCGGCGACAATGTCTGCGGGGAAAAAAGGCCGCGCCGTATGGATGCTGGCGTCGCCCAGCAAGGGCAGCAACACAGCCGTCTCCATCCCAAACATGTGCTGTGAAGGTACCGTCGCCAGCAAGTGACAGCCTGGCCCCGCGTGCGCCGTCAGCGCGGCCAGATTGTGCGCAGTCGAGGCACACAAGCTACCCCAGTGTTTGCTTTGCGGCTTGGGCGGACCGGAGCTTCCGGAGGTGAAACCAATCGCCGCCAACAACGCTGCTGAAAGTGCCGGCCGCTCGCCAGCAGCCGTGGGCAATGGATGGGGCAGCGAATAAAAACGCGGCGGAATGCGCTCCATGCGGATGCCATCGGCAAAACGGTCGTCGCCCACCGCCCACGCCTCGGGATAGCGATCCAGCATTTCGAGAATGACCGAGGGCGCTCGCGACGGTGGCAACAGCGTCGGTATCCCGCGCAGCAACGCTGCGCACCAGGTCAGCGTGAACGCGTAGCGGCCGTCGCAAAGGTTAAGCAGATGACTGGCCTCCGGCAACTGCGCGGCGAGGCCATGCACCTGCGCCAGAAACTCGCCAACTAAGATGAACCGTCGACCATCGAAGGCGATAGGCCGGTCCAGCGAGCCGACGATCAAATCGCTACTGGATTGACTGCCGACCGGCAATCCCATGGTTAAAACACTTGCGAGCATGACTCCTCCTGTAGCCGGCAAGCCTCGCGGAATCTGCAGCAGGACTCAAGTGCGGCAACCGTTCGACAGGCGGCACGCTTGACCGTTGCGACGGCGGCCACCAGCATTTGCGCATGCGACCCTTGCGCTTTCGTGCCACACATCCTTCGATGGCGAATGCGCAGACCGCGGTGCATGGGCATGGCCCGGGAGCGTCCTTGGCATCGACGATTGCGCTGTGGCGACAGCCATGGGCAGGCCTGCGTGATCGCGGCGAGGGAGGCACAGCCTTGGCGGCGGACTCGGGCCAGCGCGTCGCTACCATCCTCAGCCATCGGTTCGGCGGTGATGCGTCCGCCTGGCAAGTCACGCGCGATCTGCACGGGCGGCCAATGCTGGCCGCCGCGCACGGCCTCGACATCTCCATCAGCCACGCGGGCAACTGCTGGTTGCTGGCCGTGAGCCATTGCAGCCGCCGTGTTGGCGTCGATATCGAAACGCCACGCCCGTTGCCGCGCGCACTGGCGCTCGCCGAACGCTACTTCCCCGCAGAAGAGGTGGCCCTGTTGACCCGACTCGCGCCGCAGTCCCGCGGCCACGCCTTCCTGCGCCTGTGGTGCGCGCGCGAAGCCATCCTGAAAGCCCACGGCCGCGGCATCGCCTTCGGCCTGTCACGCCTGCAACTCGACCTGACCCCAACCCGCCTTCGCCTGCTCGATTGCGACCCCGAACTCGGTGCCGCAAGCGACTGGCGACTGCGTGAATTCGTCCACAAATGCGGGATGCTCGGCATGCTCGCTTGGCGCGGACCGCCGGCGCTGGTGCGCGGGTGTGAATAGATGCGGGGGCTCGGCTTAGGCGAGCGGCCAGCTTCGTTATCAGAAGTGCCGCCTTACTCCGCGACAACGAAATGTTGTGCGAACCGTGGGAGCAGCGGAAGCCGGGATGCAAACCAATCAATACGAAGGAGAG
This sequence comes from Lysobacterales bacterium, assembly GCA_038215505.1. Classification (GTDB taxonomy): domain Bacteria; phylum Pseudomonadota; class Gammaproteobacteria; order Xanthomonadales; family Xanthomonadaceae; genus JANNWF01. Next base: position 2,593 of record JBBQQV010000006.1, on the reverse strand, counting down.
GCCGGCCAGCTCACGTGCTTATGAGCATCGAGCTTTATCAGCGCCTTACCGGAAGCCAAAAGAAGATCGCCGTTTTGCTGGCAATGCCGGGCATCGCGGATGCTGAGTTTGAGTTTGAGTTTGAATTTCCGCGCTCACAAGAGCTTGCACGACCTGTGGACCTGGCTTGAATTTCCTGCTCGATACCGACGTAATACCGGAGCTGCGAAAAATTCGCCATGGCCGAGCCGATGAACCGGTGGCGCAGTGGGCAGATAGGGTGGATGCCGTAGACCTCTATTTGTCGGCCGTCACCGTGCAGACCCTGGAAATTGGCGTGCTGTTGGCCGAGCGACGCAACCCGCCACAAGGCGCTATTTTTCGGGCTTGGTTCGAGGGCCAGGTTTTGCCTGCCTTCAGCGGTCGCATTCTGCCGGTGGATACCGCTGTGGCGCAGCGTTGCGCAGCGCTGCATGTGCCAGACCCACGGCCGGCCATGGATAGCCTGATTGCAGCAACCGCGCTGGTGCATGGCATGACCTTGGTCACCCGAAACGTGGCTGATTTCCAATCATCCGGCGTGTCGATCATCAATCCATGGCAGCACACGGCCCAACAGCCATGATGCCAACCGAAGTGCTCACCGCGTATTGCCTCTGAGTGCTTCGTTGGTGGCGCACAGCATCGTGTCTATGGGGCTCGAGCGCAATCTTGCAGGCACTATCGGCGGGCTGACGGCAATGGCATCGAGCTGATGGCAGCCCGCACCAAACTCGGCACCGCGAACGAGTCGCGACTGCGCGAGTTTGTGCCCCAGCTCGGCATGCTCGGCATGCTCGCCTGGCGCGGATCGTCAGCGGTAGAGCGGAGCTTGCTCCGCTGCACAAACTCCCAGCACCGGGACAGAGGCATCCCCCAGCTCGGTCAAGGCACGCATGACCATGCCATCAGCTTCGTGGATCTTCCAAACTGACCCCGGACAAGCAGAATCCGAGCAAGCATGGGAGGCAAACGCTTGAGGAAAGCGTATTCGATCGAATACGATGGCGCCACGTTCACTGTTCGACGCACCGACGCGTTCTCCGACTGGCTGGACAGCCCGACTGGCTGGACAGCCAAAGTGACAAACAGACGAAAGCACGCCTGATTCGCCGTCTTAAGAAGGCCGAGAAGGGCAACCTTGGCGACGTTGCGCCTGTAGGCAAAGGCGTCAACGAAATACGCGAGCACTTCGGGCCGGGCTGGCGCATGTATTTCGTTCAACACGGAACCGTGCTGATCGTGATGCTTGCAGGTGGCGACAAATCCACGCAACCAGCCGACATTGCCGCCGCCAGAAAACTGGCCGCTACCTTGGAGTATTGACCATGACCGCGAAGAAGAAGATCAAGGTTTCCAAATTGCCGCAGTTCGACGCCGCCGAATACCTGAAGGACGATGGCGACGTTGCCGCGTATCTGAATGTGGTGCTGGAAGAGGGCGATCCCGGCGCACTCGCCGATGCGCTTGGCACCATTGCAAGAGCACGCGGCATGAACGAGATCGCCAAGGCAGCGGGCCTCGGGCGTGAAAGCCTCTACAAGGCGCTGCGCCCCGACGCGCAACCGCGCTTCGAGACGGTGCAGCGCGTCTTGACCGCGCTCGGTGTGAAGCTGACCGCAGTTCCGGCCTGAGGTGGCATGGCAGCCGACGCTGGACACAGCGACATCATCCTGCACGGCCGCTAATTCACGTCGGCAGTCGCGGGGTGATTTTCTCGGCTTCGTGCGGGCTTCGTCTGCTCCGCCGGGGTTGGACAATTGTGAACCGTCCAGGCATCGGCTACGCATGTAATGGGTGCCCACGTTGGCGCATCTAAGCCTTGGCTTCAAGAACCTCGGCCCGAGCCTCCGGCCTGAATGAGACGCGCATCAGTGGTTACGCTGGAACAACTCAGAGCGGACCTGCTCCCACGGAATGGCCGAACCGGGCTCGGCATCATCAGCGGCCAGACGCCGCCGGACCTCCTCGCGTTGCGCCTCGGGTAGCTGCACCGCCGCAGGGCTCTCGACAACGATGCTATCCCAGATGTCCTCGACCAGCTGGATGCGCTCGGCAACGGAAAGGTGCGAGAACTCTGGCTTTGCCTGGCTCATCGGCTGAAGTGAACGACGACGCCGATTTTGGCGGTGCTCCCACAAACATCAGGTAACCCAGCGCAAGCAAGCTGTTGACCAGACTCAAGCGGGTGCTACCGTCGCTGACCTTTTCATTTGGCTAGTCCATGGCCTTGCATCAAGTCTCGGGGCGTTGGCGGCTCGGCCTGCTTCTGGCGCTGCTGACGGCGGCGCTGTGGGCCACGCTGCCGGTGGCATTGAAGATCGCGCTGGTGGCGGTGGACCCGTGGACGCTGACCTGGTTCCGGTTTCTGTTTGCGGTGCTCGGTCTCGGCGGTTGGTTGGCGTGGCGCGGAAAGCTCGTCGCATTTCGAGGCTTGAGTCGAAAGCATTGGACGATGCTTGCGCTTGCCGCGGTGATGTTGATCGGCAACTACGTGCTGTATCTGTTTGGGCTGCACTACACCACGCCAGCCAATGCCCAGCTGCTGATCCAGCTGGCGCCGCTGTTGATGGCG
>JBBQQV010000005.1:0-23964 GCA_038215505.1 Lysobacterales bacterium | reverse complement strand
TATAGAGGCCGCTGCTTGACCTCATCGAACAGACGACCGAGGTACTCGCCGATGACGCCCAGCGCCATCAACTGCACGCCGCCCAAGAACAACATCACCGACATCAAAGACGGATAGCCTGCCACCGGATCGCCCCACAGCAGCGTTTTCAACATGATCCAACTACCAAAGGCAAACGCGACCACAGCAGTGCCAAGGCCAATGTAGGTCGCCATCCGCAATGGCACCGTCGAAAAACTGGTGATGCCTTCGAGGGCGAAATTCCACAGCTTCCAGTAATTGAACTTGCTGCGGCCAGCGGCGCGCGCATCGCGATGAAACGGCAGCGCACATTGACGAAAGCCGACCCACGCGAATAATCCTTTCATGAAGCGATGGCGCTCGCGCACACCGCGCAAGGCATCAACGGCGACGCGTGACAAAAGTCGATAGTCACCCGCATTTTCCGGAATCGGCGTCGATGAAAGTCGCCCCATCACCCGGTAAAAACCAGCGGCGGTGGTGCGTTTGAGCCAGCTCTCGCCGTCGCGGACGACGCGGGTGCCAAACACCACATCAAAGCCTTGCTGCCAGCGTTCGATGAATTGCGGAATCAGCTCGGGCGGATCCTGCAGATCGGCGTCGATCACGATCACTGCGTCGGCATCACTGGCGTCCAGACCCGCCGTCAGCGCCAACTCCTTGCCGAAATTGCGACTCAAGCGGATGGCCTGCACGCGCACGTCGGATTCAGCCAACGCGGACATGACCGCCCAAGTGGCATCGCGACTGCCATCGTCGACATAGATCACCCGACAATCAAGCACAAGCGTGGCCAGCACCGCCGCCAGGCGACCATGAAACGCAGCCAAGCCTTCGGCTTCGTTGAATGCGGGAACCACCACACAAAGTGACTGCTGCATGCCGAAAGTTTCTGCCAAGGTCGGCGAGCATGCTACCGGAGCTTGTCGCCCGACTCTTGAGCCCATTGCGTGGATTGCACAGCTGGCCCGACCTAGTCTGCGCCAGACCCAATCGGCCGCAGATACGCCGCGCCGCCGAGTTGCTGCATCTGTGCCTCTATCCACGCCGCCCGTCTGCGCACATAGGCGCTGGGAGCGGTGACCGAGTACTTGCGCGGGCTGGGCAGGACGGCGGCCAGGCGTGCGGCTTGCGCCGCGTTCAACTGCGCGGCCGGCTTGCCAAAGTAGTGTTGCGAGGCCGCTTCGGCGCCATACACGCCATCGCCGAATTCAGCGATATTCAAATACATCTCGAGGATGCGTTGTTTCGACCACAACGTCTCGATCAGGCCGGTGTACCAGGTCTCCAGACCTTTGCGCAGCCAGCTGCGATCGCTCCACAAAAATAGATTCTTGGCGACCTGCTGCGAAATGGTCGAGCCGCCACGCAATGATTTGCCGCCCCCGCGGTAGCGTTGCCACGCCTCACGAATCGCCTCGGTATCAAAGCCGCTGTGGGCGGGGAAGCGCTGGTCTTCCGCCGCGACAACGGCAATAGCCAAGTGCGGCGACAGCGCACTCCAGTCGACCCATTGCTGGTCGATGCTTGCTGCTCGACCGGCACCGCGCAGCTCGAATGAGCGTTCAAGCATGACGCCGCTGGTTGGCGGATTTACCCAACGCAAGATCAGCACCTGCGCGATGCTCAGTAGTGGCAGCAACAGCAGCAACAGCAAAGCGAATCGCCGCAGCCTTTGTCCCCAGCTTCGCCTGCGCGGGGCAGCGCGCTTGGCCTGCGCCCGCAACGCAGGATGATTCAGTACGGCCACGGCTGCACCCGCCGAATGCCCATGCAAAGCGGGCGTGTTTTCACGACCCCATCAGGTTCAGCGCGCTCGCCCATGCCAGACTTCTGCCATTGCACCGAGGATAAGCCAATGAAAATGACCCCCAATGATGCAGGACAAGCGGGCACAGTCCGGATTGCCTCATGCATTTGATTGAACTCACCGAGGAAGATCGCGAACTGGGACTACTGCTGCGTTTCATCATCGAGGGCAGCGGTGTGCGCGGTGCTCTGGTCTGCTTGGGTGAGGCGTGGCGGCAGATTGCCTCGCGCAGCGACTATCCACCATCGCTACGCGAATTGCTGGGACAAACCGTTGTCGCCGCGGCGCTGTTTGGTGGTCACAGCAAGATCGATGGCCGCCTCAGCATCCAGCTCAAGGGTCAGGGCGCGCTGCGGACGCTGTTTGCCGAATACGCAAGTACAGGCCGCTTGCGCGGCATCGCGATGTGGCGTGAGCCCCTGCCCGTGCAGCTGTCGCCGCGCGACTTTGGTGACGCCGCGCTGCTGGCAATCAGTATTGAAACCGTGCCACCGGGTGCCGATGAACCTACGCGCTATCAGGGCTTGGTCGAGCTGGACAGCGATCGGCTTGAGCACGCATTCGAGGGCTATTTTGCGCAGTCGGAACAGCTGCCAACCCGGCTGCTACTGGCAGCAGATGGCAACCGCGCGGCTGGATTGCTGATCCAACAGCTGCCCGCGCAAGCCGGAACTTCGCCAGCCGCCATGGCGCAGCGCGACAGCGACGGCTGGGCGCGCGCCCAAGCGCTGTTCGAGACGCTGGCCAGCAGCGAGTTGCTCAATACCGAGGCGGAAACCCTGTTGCTGCGCTTGTTTCACGAAGATGGCGTGCTCCTGCTCGGCGCGCAACCGCTGCGGTTTGGCTGCAGTTGCTCGCGCGAGCGGGTCGCCAGCGTGCTCCTGCAGCTGGGCCACGAAGAAGCGCTGCTGGCGGCCGGCAGCCAGGATGACGGCGTCGCCGAAATCGCCTGCGAGATGTGCGCCGAGCGTTATCGCTTTGATCGGGTCGATCTGGAACAGTTGTTCGCGGGCGGCGGCACCGAGATGATTGCTGGTCAGCACTGAGCTGGTCTGCACTCAGCTCATCCGCATTGGGCTGGTCAGTATTGAGTTGATCCGGCTCGACCGCGACTCATTGCGCGGCGGGTTTCCCCGATAGCAGGTCGTCCAATGGCCGTGGCCGCGAGAACAGAAAACCTTGGCCATAATCGCAACCCAACAGCCGCAGTGTTTCCAGCTGCCGCTGCGTCTCGATGCCCTCGGCAACCACGTGCATGCCCAAGGAACGCCCCAGCGAACAGATGGCACGCAACACGGCTTGTGCGTTGCTGCCGCTCTCAGCACTCAATGCGACCACGAACGAGCGATCCACCTTCAGTACATCCAGCGGAAACTGGTGCAAGTAGCTGAGGGATGAATAGCCGGTACCGAAATCGTCCAGCGCAAGTCGCACGCCGCAGGCGCGCAGCTCTCGCATCAGCTCGCGTGCCTGCGCCGGGTCTTCCAACAACGTGATTTCGGTGACTTCCACGCACAACTGCGAAGGAGGGAACTCGTAGCGCTCGATCAGGCGCAGCAGATCGGGTACGAAGCGCGGGCTGCGAAAATGGCGGGCGCCGACGTTGATGCTGATATAGGCGCCGCTGTCGCGCAGTGCCCACCCTTGCGCCAGCACCAGTTCGTAGACCTGCCAGTCGATGGCTTCAGCCAACCCGGATTCTTCGGCAATCGGCAAGAACTCGCCGGGCAACATCAGCTGGCCTTTCGGCAATCGCCAGCGCACCAGGGCCTCGTAGCCGACCACGCGGCCACCATCGAGCGCGAGGATCGGCTGGAAGTGGGGCTCAAACTCGTTGCGCACCAGTGCGCGCCGCAGGTTGCCCTCGATTTCAAGGCGCTGCAGTGCTTCCCGCCGCAGTTGCTCATCGAACATCTCGTGACAGCGACGGCCTTTGGCCTTGGCGCGATACAGGGCGACGTCGGCATCGCGCAGCAGCTCGTCGGGGTTGCTGTAGTGGGCTTGAGCCACCGTGATGCCGATGCTCGCTGAGGTAAACAACTCCTTGCCGCCGGCGCGAATCGGCGCATCCAGCGACTCGATGATGCGATCCGCCAACTTCACCGCATCCTCGTCATGGCGCAGCGGCTCGATCAGGATGGCGAACTCGTCACCGCCCAAGCGTGCGACCAACCCGCTATCGCCGACCACGCCCGCGATGCGATTGCCGGCCTCCTTCAGCAAGTCGTCACCGACCAGATGGCCGACCGAATCGTTGATGACTTTGAAGCGATCAAGATCCAGAAACAACACCGCAAACCGGCGCTCGCCATCGGCGCGATACAGGCGCATGACTTCGGCCATGCGCTGCTGAAAACTGGCCCGATTGGGTAAGCCGGTCAGTACGTCGTGAGTGGCTGCAAACTGCAGCTGGCGCTCGAAGCGCTCACGTTCAGCAATTTGCAGGCGCAGATCGCGATTGGCCGCGAACAAGGCCTCGGTGCGCTCAGCCACGCGGCGCTCGAGATCGGCATTGACGCCGCGCAATCGATCAGCACCGCGTTTGCGCTCCAGCGCATTGGCAATGTGATACGACACAAATGTGAGCAGCTCCTGATCGCGCCGCGTGTAGCGATGGACGTCGTCGTAGGACTGCACCGCCAATACGCCGACCGTTCCGCTTTCGCAAATCAACGGCACGCCCAGCCACATGCGCGCCAACATACCGGCCCTCACCACGTCGCCCGACTCAGCCAACTCGTGGTGCAGTTCGTCATCGGCGAGCACAGGCTGACTGGTTCGCAGCACGTACTCGGTCATGCCACGACCAGGCTTACGCGGCGGCCGGATCGGGTCGTGCTCGTCCACCGAATAAGGGAACTCGACCTGCGAACCATCCGCACTGACCAGGGCGATGTAGAAGTTCGCCGCGTACAGCAAACGCCCAACCACCCGATGCAAGGCGGCATAGAAGCTGTCCAGTGAATCCGTGGCGGAGCCAAGCTCGGCGATGCGGAACAAGGCCGCCTGCAGCAATTCGCCGCGCTGGCGTTCTTCCACCTCCAGCCGCAACAAGCGATTGGCTTCGCGCAATTCGTCGGTCCGCTCGGCTACCCGCTCCTCGAGTTCATCCTGCGCGCGCTTGCGCAGCAAGGCGGTGGCAATGTGACTGGCGACGAAGCTGAGCAAGGCACGATCGCGCTCGCCGTAACGATGTGAATCAACGTAGCTCTGCACCACCACCGCGCCGAAGGTCTCGCCGCCGGCAAACAGCGGTACGCCCAACCAGTCGACACTCTGCGGGCCCATGCCCTCGCGACTGCCGCCTATCCGTGCTTCCAAGGTTTCTGAAGGACCCATCAGCGACTCGGCCGACATGATCACGTGGGCGGTCAAGGAACCGCGGAAATACTCGATGGGATAACCGATTGCGGGATCAGGCGGAGCGTTATCGACCGAATCACAGAAATAGGTGAAACGAATCTTGGTGCCGCTGCGATCCAGCATCGCGATGAAAAAATTTTCGGCGTACATCAGTCCGCCGATAATCTGATGCAGGCTGCGCAGGACTTCGTCCATCTCGCGCGACGAGCCGGCGGACTCGGCGATGGCATACAGCGCCCGTTGCAGGCGCTCCGCGTCGGCCAAACGCTCCACAGCGCGATGCAAGCGGTCGAGCTCAATGGCAGCGGGCAGCCGTTGGCTCAAAAGCACGCTCACGGTCGCCAACTGTTCGATCAGCTCGATCGGCGGCGGATCCACAAACTCCAGTTGCAGCACGCCGTTGAAGCCATTGTCCTGGGCGAGCAATTCACAGAAATGATGACGCCCATGCTGAGCAGTGCGCTCGATCAAACAAGACCTGGCCTTCTCAAGATCTTTGCTGCTGTGGGGGCAACCGAGCTCGAACAACACGTGCGGGCCGCGCTCGCCATCCAGCCACAGACGCGCGCCTTGGCAATCGGCCAAGCCGTTGGCCCAATCCGTTACCGCTGCGGCAAGCTCCGCTGCAGTGCTGCCTCGCAATACCAGCTGCCCACGCGACACCGCCGTCGCCAGCAATGCACGACCAACAGCCCTGCTTGTCGCCAGCTCCTCTGGCTCACGCCCCATGGTGCACCCCACTTCGCTTGGGCGAGTCTACATCGGCGAGCGATGCTCGCGGCGGCGTACCGGCGGAACCGAAAGCGGCTCGCTCTTCGGCGCGAAAGGACAGCTCAATTGGCGCACAACTCTGCGCTTTAGATGTTTGTGAAAGCTGTTCGATTCGCTTATCCTGAAAGGTGTGTCGTTGTGGCGAGGAACTTGCATCCTTCTGCAGTGACCTAGTAGCACTCACCTTTGCTTTCGGAGCTTGCTCGTCGTGTCCCGGATGTTCCTACCCTCCCTCGCCAGCGCCGCTTTGCTGCTTGCCGCCACCTGCGCGGCGGCGGACACGCAACGCGTGTTGCCGGTGTTGAGCCAGGACAGCGGCCAGATCGAAGCCTTGCTACTGCTGGATGCAAGCGCCATAAGCAACGCCAACGGCGGCAGCGGTGCCGGCGCGCTTGACCGCGTATTTGCGATCACGCCTTCTGCCAATGGTGGCTTGCGGGTCAAGGTAGGCGGCAACAACAAGCTTTCGGCGAGCCTGTCGCTGGATGCGCATCCGGGTCTCGCCTTGCTTTGCCGAGGCGATATTGGACTTGCCGCCGCGCTGGGCTCGTTGGGCGAGCAGTGCCTGCTGGCAGATTTGGGTGTCAGAGATCCGCTTTTGAATTCGGCCTTGGACAAGCGCATCGCCATCAGCGGTGCTTGGCATTCGACGAACAACGCGTTCGATCTTGAGTTCGGTCTGGCGTGGCTAGATTCCCGTTTCGCTTCCGAATTTAACCCGTTGGCGGCCACGATGCTGAGCAATCGAGCGCCTTCGCCCGTCGCCACTTTAGCCAATCTGCCGCCGGCTCTGGCGCTGGCGACGCCACTGGACATTTTCACCCGCGAACTGACCATCAGTGGTGTCCGCGCCTTGGGTGACCAAGCATGGCTGCAGTTGGATGGCAGCCGTTCGCGCAGCGTAGCCAATGGCATCGCGCTGACAGCACCGTTTCGAATCGACACCACGTCGCTGGGCGTGGCGGCAGGCTATGGCGATTTCTCCGGTCGCATCAGCGGTCGGTTGATCGAACTGCCGCGTGCCGGCGTCAACAATGATGCGCAATCGAGCTTCAATGTGGACCTTGGCGTGTCCTGGCGAACCCCGTGGCACGCGCGCTTCACCGTCGGCGCAAGCAACTTGCTTGGTAAACCCGATATCAGCCAGTGGCCGTTGTCAGCGCTGCCAAGCCGTGCGGACAAGGATGCGGATACGCGCACACCTTACGTGCGCTATCACCAGGACCTTTGAGGTCTGCTGAGTTGCAACCGCGCTCGCCGTCTTAGCCGCTTCACCGCGCAAAGTGAGCGAGCGATTTGCAATCCTCACCGTGCAAGATGTCAGCGGCTTCAAGTCAACTCGTCTTCATTGAGACCTGCCGCCTGCAGCGCCGCTCGCAACGGCCCCAAGTGCGCTTGATAGTTGCGCCAGCGACCAGAAGCATTGCCGTAAAGCGGCTGCCGAACCTGCCAGTAGCTGGCGGTCTTCACCGTGTTGTCGACTCGATGAAAGTCCAAGCAACGATCATCCCAATCGATATCCAGAAACGCGAACAATCTGCCCAGCGCTGAGCGCGGATCGCTGACGAACTCGTCGTAGCGAAAATCAAAAATGCTGTCTGCATACAGACTGCGCCAATGCGCCATCAAGCGCCGATACTCGCCATAGTGATGTCCGATATCGGCAAGGTCGCTGGCATAGCCTGTCACCTGCAGGTTGAGGTGCTGGGTGAACACGCTCACGCCCACGTCCAGCGGGTGGCGCGTCGTATGAATGATCTTGGCGCCGGGAAACATGCGCTTGATCATGCCAATCAACAGGTAATTGTCTGGCCGCTTGTCGGTGATGTAGGCACTTTGCTGCTGCTCGGGAAACAAGCACAGCAGATGTTGCCGATATTCAGCGGCCAAGCTGGCGTCGCGTTTGGTATCTGGAATCGCCATTGAAGCTGGAAACGGTGCAAACCGCTCAGCCGCCACGCGCAGTAAAAAGTCCAGCTCACCGCCGGCGGTGACCCGCGGATGCGCGGCCAACACCTGTTCAATCAATGAGGAGCCTGAGCGGTACATGCCGCATATAAAGAGCGGTGAAGCAGCAACTTGCGGCGGATCACCCGACACTCCTGGCGGGGTGTCGACGCTGGCGGTTGCGAACACAGCGATCAGGGCGTCTGTCAGCGCGGCCGCTCGCGTCGGATCGTAGACGCGCCCCGATTGTCGCAACAGGAAGCGATTGCCTTTTGCGAAGGCATCGAAGGCCTGATCGTATTGCTGCAGCCGATCATACGAGCGCCCCAACGCAAACAACACATTGGCCCGCGCCACCTTGCCATGCTGAGCCGACACCACGCTGGCTTGCTGCAATTCGCCCAGTAACGGATCGGCGAGCGACTCGGGAGGACGCATCACCGCCGTGCGCGCCAAGGCTTCGAAGTACAGCTCCTGATGCGGATCAACGCCCGCCAACGACCTTTCCAAGATGCGCTGATAGCACGCCAGCGCCTCGTCCCTGCGACCCTGTTCTTCGCGCAAATTACCGAGGTTCAGCAGCGCTGGCACATAGGTTGGCGCGATCGCCAGCGCCGCTTTCAGTTCGCCCTCGGCGGCATCATCCCGGCGCAGATGATCGGCATAGATCACCCCGCAATTCAAATGCACCTCTTCCGGCCGGCGAATGCCGCGTGCCAGTGCCTCTCGATAGGCGGCCAGTGCGTCCTCGTATTTGCCTTCTGCCTTCAGCAAGTAGCCCAGCTCATACCAGCCTTCGGCTGATTCCGGCCGCGCCGCCAAGGCTTGCTTGAAAAGCTCGATCGCCGCCAGCCGATGGCCCTGCTGATGCAGCGAGGCACCCTCGCGCAAAAGTGCATCAATATCCGAACTCATGCTCGCAAGCGCCGCCGGGCTAATGACGACGCAAAAGCAACTGCCAGCCCACCAGATGACTTCCGCCGTGGTACTGCGGCAGTCGCTCGATCAGGCCAAAGCCCGCCGCAGCGGCCTGCTGTTGGATCAACTCCATCGCTTGCTCATCGCGCGCGTGCTCGATCAAATCGAGCAGGCGTCGCGCCGACGCCTGCAATTCGCTTTCGGCACGGTCAACTTCCAAACCCAGCGGTTGCGGCTGCATGCTGTTGCGCGCTGCAAGCAGCTGCTGGGTAGCGTTCAAAGCCACGCTCAACACGTGCCCGCCGCCCACTTTCTGGGCTTCGACCAAAGCGCGCTTCACCGTCTGGATGGCGGTGCGCAAGTCGGTCACTGCATGCCCGGTAGTCCCGGCGGTGACCTCGTGCATGGTGACCAACCGATGCACTTGGCGATAGAGTTTGGTCTCACGCAGCACCAAGTCGGTTTCGCGCAGTGAAACCATGGCGTTGCCGACCAGCATCGAGGCATCGCTGTGGATGATGAACTGCGCTTCTGCTCCCGGCTTTAGCACCCGATGAATTTCGGCCAGCGCCTTGCTGGTGTCGGTGTACTCCAACGCGTAATGACCGCTCACCGCATCAAACCGGTGCTCCGGAAAAGGCAGCTGCTCGGTGGCCACCCGTGGATAGAAGGTAATTCCGGCCAAACGCTTGGCACCGTCAGTGACATAGCGCAGCGGATCGATCTCGGCCAAATCGGTTGCGTGTATATCCCAACTGCGGCCGGAGGTTGCGGCGGTTTCGGCAGCGATCTGCGCGACGACGCCATTGCCTGTACCCACATCGAGGATGCTGGCGTTGTTTGGCAGCATGCTGAAAAACTCTACCCACGCCTGCCGCACCTCAAGGTCGTAGCCGCCGTCGGCAGCCGTTGGACAAGTGGCTATGGCTCCGTTGCGGTAATACGCTTCCCACTGCTGCACACTCAAAGCAAGCTTCCCAAAACTGAACTTCGGGCAATTGTAAGGTTGAAGCCGCCGCCAAGGTACGATTCGCACCGTTGCGTGCTTCGGCCGCTCTGATTGGAACCTATCCATGAATCACTCATTGCGTTGCGTCGCCCTCGTTTCGGCTCTGGTATCGACGTTGGCGGCTGCCGAAAGCGGCCAATCCGGATCGCACCGTTGCGCGACGGTTGCCACGTCTGAGCAACGCCTTGCTTGTTATGACGAAGCGTTTCCGCCGGTTTATGACGAGCAAACGCGCGCCGCTGCGCAGGCCGCAGAGGCGGAACGAGCACGCGTCGAGTTTGGCTTGAGCAATAGGCAAGTGCTGAAGGAGCGCTCAGGCGGCGAGTTCGAGGCGGGTCCTGATCGAATCTCGGCGGTGGTGGTCAGTATTTCCACCCAAGCCGACGGGCAACGCTTCGTGACCTTGGATAACGGTCAAGTCTGGCGATTGACCGAGGCGGCGTCGCTCAAAGGTCGACTGTCGAAGGGCAATCCGGTGGTGGTGAAACAAGCTGCATTGGGGACCCACATGATGCTCACTCCAGCACGCGCGTCGCTGCGAGCACGCCGCGTCAAGTAGTCAGGTGACAAGTGCGAGACCACCGAAAGCGCTAACGGCTGCACAGGCAACCCGAGCCAACGCAGCCATCCAGCTGTTGCGGGCGGGTGATCGCGTCGCTGCGCTAGCCACCGCCAAGGAGTTGGCGCGCGATGCCCCCGACGTGGCCGACGCGCACCAGCTGCTGGGAGTTTGCTGCGCGGAAATGGCAGATGCAAAAGCCACCATTTCAGCCTTCGAACGGGCACTTACGTTGGCTCCAGAGCAGCCGGTCATCCTCTTCAACTACGCGGCAGCACAGCGCAAACTGGGTGCGGAAGCCTCGGCGTTGGCGTGCCTGCAACGGGCCGTCGCTGCGGCCCCCGGCTATTCGAATGCGTGGATCGAACTCGGCCAGTCGGCACTGCGCCTCGATCAAGCCGCGTTGGCGCTTTCGGCGCTGACTCGTGCGCTCGAGTTACAGCCGGATTCCGCAACGGCTTGGCATGCTTACGGCAGCGCGCAGCGCGCAAACAATCGCTTGGAGTCCGCCGAAGCCGCCTTCCGCCGTTCCTTGGAGTTGTCGCCGAAAGCCGCCACGACCTGGGTCAACCTTGGCGCTGTGCTGCGTTTGCGCGGTCGCGCGGATCAAGCCATCGAGTGTTTCGAGACTGCCCAACGACTGGGTCTTGCTGGCGCTGAACTTGGCGACGCGCTGGCCGGTGCGTGGTTGGACGTTGGCGATCCCGCGCAAAGCCTGGCGCGAGCGCGTGAGGTGGTGCGTGGATTTCCGGCCTTCGTACCTGCCCAAGTCACCTTGGCGCACTTGCTGTGGGAATACGGCGGCGGTTTGGCACCCGCCGAAGATGCCTTGGCAGCATTCCGCGCCGCCGTTGCCGCGCAGCCGGCGCACCTGGAAATGCGGCTGGCGTTGGCGCAATTTCTGTTGGCCGCACAGCAGTTGGACGAAACGCTTCATCACATTCGGATCTTGCGGCGCCACGCCGAGCATCCCAGCCATCTGCGGATGGAAGCCAACGCCCTGCATGCACTGGGACAGACCGATGCAGCGGCTGAATTATTTGCGGCTTTGGATCGCCAACTGACTGATCGCGACCCGACCTTTCTGAACGATTACGTTCGCCATTTGCTGACGACGGGACGCATTGAGACCGCCGCAGCCCGCGCCTTGGAGGCCACCCGGATCGACCCCGAGAACCAGACTTCCTGGGCTTACTTGAGTACCGCTTGGCGCTTGCTGGATGACCCGCGCGAACATTGGTTATGCGACTACGACCACTTGATCGCGCTGCTCCCCGTTGAGCCGCCTGCCGGCTTGGCTGACCAAGCCGCTTTTCTTGATGCCCTGCGGCAGTCGATTGAACCCCTGCACTTGGCCGCACGCGAGCCCGTTCAGCAAAGTCTGCGCGGGGGATCGCAGACACCCGGTCGCTTGTTTGGTCGTGATTCGGTGGTCCTTGCAGCCACGCAACAATCCCTGCTGCAAACCGTGAACGACTGGCTGCACACGCTTGTCCGCGACCGCAACCACCCTTTCCGTGGCCGCATCACGGCTGGCGTGCAGATTTGCGGCTCATGGTCGGTCAAACTATGGACCTCCGGCAAGCATGTGAACCACATCCACCCGCAAGGATGGATGAGTTCGGCGTTTTATCTGGCCCTGCCACCCAGCGTGACTGCTCCCATCAATGGCGATTCGCAGCCAGGTTTTATCCAGTTTGGGCAACCGCCGAGTGAACTCGGGCTCGGCCTGCCACCAAGGCGCGTGATTCGCCCAGAAGTTGGGAAATTGGCGTTGTTCCCCTCTTACATGTGGCACGGAACCGTGCCGTTTTCCGATCAGCAACCGCGCATTTCGATTGCGTTCGATATGACTCCCGAACAACCATGAAGTAGCCATGTCTGACCGCATTCCGAGTTTGACTTCATTCCGATTCCGTCGGGTTCGATTCGGCGCGTGCCGCGCGGCCAGCATGCTGGGCTCCCGTCTTGGGCATGGGCATGGGCTTGGAAAGGGAAAAGCCGATGAGTAGTACCTTGCCGGGGCTGGTCCACGCGGCCGGATTGGCTGCCAGTCAAGGCCGCTGGGATGAGGCGGAGCAACACTGGCGACAGGTGCTGGTGCTCGACCCAAACCATCCGCAAGCGCTGCACAGTTTGGGCGTCCACGCCTATCGGCGCGGTCAGTTGGCTGAGGCCTTGCAGGCCATGCGCGCCGCGCATGCAGTGACCCCGAATGACCCCATGCTGTTGCTTTCCATCAGCGTGGTGTTGCGAGATCAAAACAAACCCTCCGATGAACTGGCCGCGCTGGACGGGGCGCTGGCCATCGATCCGTACTTTCTGCCGGGCTTGCTAGCCAAGGGCGCTTGCTTGGAGCGTCTAGCCCGCCCCAAAGCAGCAGCGGCGTGGTATCGCAATGCGCTCAAAGCCGCACCGCCTGAGGCGCACTGGCCCGAGGCATTGCGCAGCCAATTGCAGCGCGCGCGTGCGGTCAGTCAACACATTGGTAATGAATTGGCGGCGTTCTTGGCCGCGAGCATGGGCAGCCGGCTGGCCGCTCTGACGCCGCTGGAAGCACAACGCTTTCGCGAAGCCGGGGCGATCTTGAGCGGTCATTCGCAAGCCTATACCTCGCAATGTTCGCAATTGCAGGTGCCACGGCTGCCGGCGATTCCGTTCTATGAACGCGCGCAATTTGCGTGGGTGGAAGCCTTGGAAGCGAGCACGGCGGCGATCAGCGCCGAGTTGATAGAAGTGCTGCAACGCGAGCAGTCAGCGTTCCGGCCCTACATCGCCTATGCGCCCGGCGCGCCGCTCAATCAGTGGCAAGAACTCAACCACTCGCCGCGTTGGAGCAGCTACTTCTTATGGCGCAATGGCGAACCGCAGCTCGACCATTTGGCAAGCTGCCCGAATACGCGTGGCGCGCTGGAAGCCGTCGAGATGGCCGACATCGGCGGCCTGTGTCCGAATGCGATGTTCTCGGCGCTGGCGCCACGCACCCGGATTCCGCCGCATACCGGCGAAACCAATGCCCGGGTCATCGTCCATTTGCCCTTGATCGTGCCCGCGCACTGCCGCTATCGAGTCGGTTTCGAGCATCGCCAATGGCAGGTCGGAGAGACCCTGATCTTCGATGACAGCATCGAACACGAAGCCATCAACGACAGCGACCAGCTGCGCGTAGTGTTGATTTTTGATGTCTGGAATCCGCTGCTTTCAACCGCAGAGCGCGACCTCGTGCGGGTGCTGTCGGCGGCCGTGCAGGAGTTTCATAGCCAATAGTCGACAGGGCGAGTTAAGGCTCACTCCTCACTCATTCACAAGGCAAGACCCATGGATCACAGCAACACTCCCTCCCCAGCAGAGACGGCGGCGCTTCAGCAATCCATCGGATCCGCATTTTCGCTGTTGCGGCAAGCGCGACCCGACACCGCACGAACCATTAGCGACGAACTGTTGGCCGCTCATCCCGCGCATGCCGAGGTCCTGTATTTGGCAAGCGAAGTGCGCTTGGCCCAAGGCGAGACTTCTGCTGCACGCGAGTTCATCAGCGCCGCCATTGCGGCGGCACCGGGCCAATTGCCCTTGTTACTAAAAAAAGCCCGTATTCACCTCGCCCTGCGGCGGCGAGCCGCCGCCCGCGAGACCGCCGAGGCCGCTTGCGAGCTGGCAGGCCAAGATGGTCAGGCGCTGTGGGCGGTGGGGCGTGTGTTTGGCCAGTGCAACGCGCTTGCGCGGGCCAGCGAGCTGTACCAACAGGCATTGGATGCGGGCTGCAGCGACCCGAACTTGCGCTATGACTTGGCGGTAGGACAATTCTTTGCCGGCGACTTTGCTGGGGCGGAAATTAATATTGAACGGATGTTGGTAGCCGCGCCGCAGGCAGGCCACGCCGTGTATCGGCGCTCAACCTTGCGCCAACAGACGACCGAGAACAATCATGTCGAGGATTTGCAGGCACGCCTGCAAGCGGCCAACACCGATTCGAACACGCGCGTCGCCTGCCTGTATGCGCTGGCCAAAGAGCTCGAAGATCTCTCGCGCTATCCGGAATCGTTTACGGCACTGAACCAGGCCGCCGCGCTCAAGCGGCTGTCTCTGGGCTATGACGCGGTAAGCGAACGCGCCGCTATTGATGCCATTCGCCTGGCTTACAGCCAAGCGGTGATGGACGAAGCCGGTCCCAGCCATCCCGAGGCAGGCGCCATTTTCGTGGTTGGCATGCCGCGGACTGGCTCGACCTTGGTGGAGCGCATGTTGGGTTGCCACAGCGAAGTAAGTTCGGCCGGCGAGTTGCTCGATTTTGGTCAATCACTAGCCACGGCGACCCAAGCACGGGCACTCACTCTGCCGGGAATGCCCATGGCCGAGGTGTCGCGACTGCTCGACTTTGCTGAGCTCGGTGCCGACTACATGACCGGCCTCCGCCAAGCGGCGCCGCCTAGCCGTTTCATCATCGACAAGATGCCGATCAATTTCATGTATTGCGGCTTGATCAAAAAGGCGCTGCCGAATGCACGCATCATCCACGTCCACCGCGAGCCGATGGATACCTGCTACGCCATTTATCAGACGATGTTCAATCAGGCTTACCCGTTTTCCTGCGATCTAGCTGAATTGGCCGGCTACTACGCCACTTACCAGCGCTTGATGCAGCATTGGCGTGCGGTGATGCCGGGGCAGATTCTGGATGTCAGCTACGAGGCTTTGTTGACCGACACCGGGTCGCAGGCCCGCAGGATGCTCGCGTTCTGCGGATTGGAGTGGCAGGACGCGTGTCTGCACCCATCGGCGAGTAACGCATTGGCAACCACTGCCAGCGCCGCACAGGTGCGCCAGCCCATCCATAGCCGCTCGGTGCAGAAGTGGCGTCGTTATGAAGCCGAACTGGTACCGCTCAAGGCGGCGCTGATTGAAGCTGGCGTTGGCGTTGAATCTGGCTTGGTGGACTCTGGCTTGGTGGAATAAGGCTTGGTGGAATCTGGCTTGGTGGAATCTGGCTTGGTGGAGTCTGGCTGGGTGCAATCGGCTTTGATGGAATCAAGCCTGAGCCGCAGCTCTCCATGAGCGTGTCGTCACTGTTGAAGTCACCGCTTTACCGGGACAGCTGGGTCCGCAGCTCAAGTCGCGAGTATGAGAGCACCTGTGGGAGCGGCGGAAGCCGCGAACGGCATTGCCTCGCGGCGCTACTTTCGCGGCTTCCACCGCTCCCACATGGCCTCTACTTCCACTCGCCACACCCACTGGCCTTGCTGCGTCGAAAGCACACCGTCGCCCTACGACCAGACCCGCTGCGAAATCCTCGAATGACCAACCATCACGCAAAAAAACGGCGGGCCTGAGGCCCGCCGTTTTGATTTGGCGCGTGTAACTGTGACTTAGATCTTAGAACTTGACCGTGAAGCTGCTGAAGAAGTAGCGACCGACCTGGTCGTAGCCGCCCAGCGCATTGCCGTTGCGAGCCAAGGTCACGCCCACCAGCGGTGGTTCTTTGTCAGCGATGTTGTTGACACCGATGGTGAACTCGCCGAACTCACCGATAAAGGCCGAGCCGGACAGATCGAAGTAGCTGTAGCTGCCGATACCGCCGGTGCCAATGCAGGCTGCATTGGTACCCGGGGCGCAGACCAGGCGATCAGTGGCAATTGCAACGCCAGCATCGGTCTCGTAAGCAAGCCCATCAAAGTAGCGCCAACGCATGCCAACCGTGTACCAGTCACGGGCAAAGCGCACGTTGGTGATAGCGCGGAACTCTGGCGTCTGGCACTGCAGATTGAGCTTACCAACGCAGTCAAAGGTCGCGGTCTCATCAACACCCGGCAACGGAGCGACTTCCTCTTCAAGCAAGTAGCTGCCTTGGAACGCGGTCGACAATGATCCGCCGAGCACGTCAAAGCGGTAGTTGGCACCCAAGTCGATACCACGGAAGGTCAACTCGCCGAAGTTGGCGGTCAGGTTTTGCACGAAGCCAGCGGTCGCCAGATCATTTCCGCGCCAGATATCGCCCGAGGCGGCCCGCTGGACGTTGCTGCACAGCAGTGGGTTGCCAGAACGGGCGCAGAAGTCAAGAATTGTCTGTGCGCCGATGGTGCCGATGCGGTCTTCAAGCTGGATGTCGTAGTAGTCGAGCGTCAACTGCAGGTTTTCGATCGGAGTAAGCGCGAAACCAAAGGTGATCGAGTCCGCAGACTCTGGCTTCAAGTTGAGGTTGCCACCGATCAGCTGGTTGTACTGGCCCGCCGTATTGTCGGGGATTCGACCATATTGGGCAGCGGTGACGCCGGTGTTCTGGCACTGCGCCAGAGTGAACGCCGGTGTCGGGCCGGCGCAACCATCGGCACCACCAAACAAGGCTAGGGATTGAACGCCGAAGAAATCGTTGGTACCTGGTGCACGGATCGCGTGGTTGAATCCACCGCGGACGCGGAAGGTACCGAAGTCAGCACCGGCACCGATCTTGTAGGTGTCCGCCTTGCCCGACAACTCATAGTCGGAAGAGCGGTAACCCAAATCCAGCACCAGGCTCTGCAGCATGCCGGCGTCGCTGATAATCGGGATGTTGCTTTCCAGGAACAGCTCTTGGACCTTGATTTCTGCATCGACCGGCGTCGCCGAACCACCTGCACCCGCAAAGCCGCCAGTGGCGCTAATGGTGTCGGCAGCGAAGGCGTACTCGTCGCGACGCGTCTCAAAACCAACGACCAAGGAGACGGTGTCGCCCTTGGCGGACGGCAGGCCAAAGCCCAAGTCACCGGTGACATAGGCGTTGACGGAGGTCAATGACGTGGCGGTCTCTTGGATGCTGACACCCGCCAGTGCGTTGGCGGCTGCAGTTGTCACACCACCCGGCACAAACACTTGGTAGGGGATACATCCTGCAAAGGAGCCGGCTGGGCAACCCAGAATGGCGGACACGATGCGCGAGCTCACGAAGTCATTGAAACCTTGGCTATCATCTCGCGTGTGCCCGTACAGGAACGACGCGTTATAGGACCAAGAATCAGTGATCGCGCCTTCCGCGCCGGTGATGACGCGGAACGCATTGTTCTCATCGACGCGGATGCGCGGACCGCCTTCGACGTTGCGCTTTGCCACATAAACAGTCAGAGGGCCACCGGCCGGATCCAGGCCGAGGTTGGCGCAAGCGGTACCAATCAGTGGGTTGCTGCAAGCGATGCCGGAGACAGTGGTGAAGAACGCGCCCGACTCGGCAATCTGAGTCGAATCCTGACGGTTGACCATCATGGTTTCGAGATAGGGCTTGAAGTGCTCGTTCACTTCGTATTTCAACGACGAACCAAACGTGTAACGCTGATCCGGGCGCTGGTAGTAGTTGATAGGCGCGTAGTTATAAGGCGCACCGTAACCGCGACGGAAGGTGCCGTTGGCGTTGAGGCTGGCATTGGTGCCAGCACCGGTGGTCGGCTGGTAGAAATAGAAGTTACCGGCGGCGTTGGTATTGGAACCACCACACGCGGTGCCCGCAGCGTTCAGGGCGCAAGACGAGTAGTCGCGTTGCCCTTGGAACAGCGCATCATTGTCGCGGTAGGTCAACCACGCCATCGCGTGGCCGGCACCGTCGGCAAAACTGCTGCCCATGGCAATGTCGATGTTCTTGGAAATGCCGTCAAAGCCAGAGTTGCCATCAGGTACGTTGAAGTTGCGCGCGCGCAGACGACCTTGAACGTATTCGTTCTCGTTGTCGTGCTGGTAAGCCGAGTAACCCGCGGTGACGCTGACGCCTTCGAATTCGGTATCCAGCACGAAGTTGACGACACCGGCGATGGCGTCAGAACCATAAACGGCCGACGCACCACCGGTCAGCACATCAACGCGGCTGATCAGGGCGGCAGGAATGATGCTGATGTCCGCGACTTCTGCTGCACCGGTAGCCAGACGGAAGCCGTTGACCAAGGTCAAGGTGCGTTGCGGGCCAAGGCCACGCAGGTCGATGGTCGGGTAACCGGTCGACGGGTTGTTGCTGAAGGAGTCAAACGCTGGTGACAGCTGCGGATACTGGTTGACCAGGTCCTCGACGCGGGTGGCACCTGCGTATTGGAACTCTTCGCGCTGAATCTCAACGACCGGAGAAGAGGCAGTGATGGCTTGGCTCTTGATACGGGTACCGGTGACGGTCACCGTGTCCAGAGTCTCGGCATCGGCTTTGTCGTCTTCATCACTCTGCGCGAACGCAGGGGTTGCAGTAAGGCTCATCAGGCCGATGGCACCGGCCAGAAGGCCGAGGCGCACTGCGTCGCTCAGCAGATTACGGTTGCAATTCATTGGCTCTCTCCAACGTCAGAGGGTGGTTATTGATTCAGATCAATTGATTCAAATCAGAAGATCAGCGTCGCGGATCAGAAAAGGTTAATTCTGCCGATCCTTGGAAGTACCGGCCGAGCAGGCAATGCTTGCCTCTGGCGCACGGGTGTGGCGGAGTCTATCAACAAATATTTAACAGGGAAACCCCGGCGCAACACGAGTGTTGCTATTTTGCAACAATCAACCGATGGACTAAGTCTTGCTCGCCCGTTCGCGCCCCGTGCACAACGGATCAGTTGCCGCGCACGCGGATGCCACCCGAAAAAGACTCCACCCGGATGTCGCCGTCACCATCGAGCAGTTGCGTGTCCAGATGGGCGCCAGGCCCATGTTCTTCCCGTTCGACGCTACCCACGTCGCTGCTGAGGTCGCCGCTGAAAGTCTCGGCACGCACGCGTGCGGATGTGCCTGGCGCGAGCTGCAACAGCACATCACCACTCAGACTCTCAATATCAAAGCGCGCACCATCGGCGGCCGGAGCGGAGAGTTGCAGATCGCCTGACACCGTCGACACCTGCAACCGTTGCAACGGCCGTTGCGCGCCCACGTTGACATCACCGGAAACCGATTCAGCCACCAATCGCTCGGTGACGGCCGCCTTCACATCCATGCGACCGCTGACCGATTGCAGGCTTGCATTGATGGCGGAGCCGGAAACCGCGATGTCGCCACTCACTGTTTCGATCTCCAATTCATCGGCGCTACCGGTGTATTCAACGCGGCCGCTGACGCTATCGATTTCGCTGTGTTTGCCGGCGGAGCCGGTGACTTCCACGCTTGCCGAAACGCTGCTGACGTCGATGGATACGGTTGCCGGCAGCTGGATCCGAAGATCGCTGCTTTCCGCCTTGCTACCGCCCCAGCCAGCAAACCAGCCGCCACCCGAATCCGGGTACTCGACCGCGATTTTCAGGTGTTGGCTGTCACCGCTGATTCGCAGTCCTTCGACACCTTGGCCCAGAGTGCCGGTGATGACGATGTCCGCGCGGTTACTCGCCTCGACCCGAATGCTGCCACGTACGTTTTCGATCTCAACGGTGCCATCAGTGGCAATCTCCCGCGTTTCGTTGATTGGCTCGCTGGCCTGCGCTGATCCGATCGCCAGCAAACTGGAAACGAACAACGAAGTAATCGCAGCGGGGCAAAAGGTGCGCATATCTGGGTCCTCAAACGAATGGCTAACTTAGCCAAGTGGGTCGGCTGAGCTGAAGCCGGCGGGCGTATACCCGGCGCAACTGCTCGAGCAGGAAAAGGGATTGCGGTTGCTGGCGCAAGGCGAGCTGCAGTTGCTCGGCGCTGCTGTCGAGCAATTGCAAGGTCGATTGCAGTTCGGGCGGCACGGCCACCGGAGGCAAGCTGGTCAACGCCGCTTGGTACTCAAGCGCGAGTCCGTCAGCGTCGCGAGAAAGCATGCTGGCGGTTTCTGGCGAACGCCGAAGTCCTTCTTCACTCATCTCAGCCGGTAGTAGATTTGCCAACCCGAGCAGCAACGCAGCAACGATCGCGCTGGCAGCCATGGCAGGGCCGAATCCACTCCATCGGCGCAGAGTAGGCACCTTCGACGCTGGCAACTGCTCGCTGGCTATACGCGTGGCGATTTCCGCCCACAGGTCGCGACCAGGCTTGCGTCCTTGCCGCAGCTCTCGCAGTTGGCGTCGCAATTCAAATTCGTTCATCGATTTCCTCCCAAGTGTTGCCGCAACAATCCGCGCGCCCGATGCAGCTGGGCTTTTGAGCTGCCGACGGCCATTTCCAACTGCACGGCAATCTCTTCGTGCGTCCAGCCTTCAATATCAAACAAGATCAACACCGCACGGGCGCGTGGCGGCAGACGGGTAACCAAAGCAGCCAGATCGATACTGAGACTGGGCTCGGCCGCCGCCGAACAATGCAGTTCAAGGCTTTCGTCAGTCGTCTCATTGGCCACTCCACCTGCGCGACGACGCAGATCCATCAAGGCCGTGTTGATGGCCAACCGGTAAAGCCAAGTGGCAAACGCGCTCTCGCCGCGGAAACTGGGAAGTGCTTGCCACGCGCGCACGAATGCGTCTTGAGTCAACTCCTCGGCGCGCGCCTCAAACCCCCCCAGCAAGCGCCAAATCGCGCCGTGTACGCGCCTGACGTGGCGTCGGTACAGCTGTTCGAACGCGGTTTGACTGCCGCTGGCGGCTCGCCGCACCAGCTCGGCTTCGTCATCGGCCGGGGCCGCGGAGGTGGACAGATCAGAAGTCGGGAGCATGGCAAGCATGATCGTTCGGATGCAGAAGGCACCGCGAGGGTTTAGATGACGGTTAGTGAGGCGAGCCTATTGCTTGGTGAGTCGTCAATCAAAGGGCGGCATCGGCTATCCGCGCGAACGCTGCCGCCATGCTCACTGTGGCGAAATGAATGTCGACAATGTCATCGACATCGTTGGCGTAACCACCCGCCATGCAGATTGCGGTGGGCAAACTCATGCGCTGGGCGGCGGCAAGCAGCATGCGATCACGTTGCGCCAGGCCCGGCTTACTCATCGCCAGCAGACCGAGACGATCACCGATGTAGGGATCCGCGCCCGCCAGATAGATGACGGCATCGGCCTGCGCCCGCTCCAAGGCAATCGGCAGCCAGTGCGCCAAGCTATCCAGATAGCGTGCGTCATCGGTGCCACTGGGCAAGGCAACATCCAGATCAGACGGTGGTTTGTTGGCAGGATAATTTCGCTCTGCATGCATTGAAAAGGTGTAGATGTTGGCGTCGTTTGCACACAGCAAGGCGCTGCCATCGCCTTGGTGCACATCAAGGTCGACGATCAACACGCGGCCAGCCAGACCGTCGTGCTGCACGTTGCGGGCGGCGATCACCGCATCGTTGAACACGCAGTAGCCACCGCCACGATCAAACGCTGCGTGGTGGGTGCCGCCGGCCAGATTGACGGCGACGCGGTCGCCGCCGATAGCAGCCCGCAACGCGGCGATGGTTCCACCCGACGAGCGTCGCGAACGCTCGACCATCGCCAGTGACCACGGGAAACCTATGCGCCGCATCTGCGCATCAGTCACTTCGCCGGAGAGCATGCGCGCCACGTAGTTGGGACAGTGCACGCGCAGCAGATCGGCCTCACTGGCAGCCGCGGGCGCTATCAGTTCGATAGCAAGGCGAGATGAGGCGGCCAGCACGCGTGCATGCAGGCACGCGTACTTGTCCATTGGAAAACGATGCTCGGGCGGCAGCGGTAGAACGAACTGGTGACAGTAGAACGCGCGCACGCAGGCGGCGCGCTATGGGCAAGGCCAAGGCAACGTATTGCCGCTAGCCAACCGCAGCCCGGCGCAGCGGCATACCCGCTTCCTGATTGGCCAACGCAGTCGCCGCGCGCTCGATTTCGCTGCTCAGCACAGCCGGCGAGCGTTCCCCGAATTCGCTCAGGAATGCCGCAACGGCGTGCAACTCTGCCTGCCATCCTGCGGAGTCGACGTGCAATAGCGCGTCGACAGCCTTCGCCGACAGATCGAGGCCATCAAGATTCAGGTCTCCCGGTTTCGGTAGAAAGCCAATCGGTGTCGCCAGCGCATCCACTTTCCCATCGACCCGGGCCAGCATCCATTCCAGCACCCGCAGGTTGTCACCAAATCCGGGCCACATGAACTTGCCGTCGCTCGACTTGCGAAACCAGTTGACGTGGAAAATCTGCGGCAACTTGGCGGTGGGTGTATCAAAACTCAGCCAATGCGCAAAATAATCGCCAAAGTTGTATCCACAGAAGGGCTTCATCGCCATCGGATCGCGGCGCACCACGCCGACGGCACCAGTCGCTGCGGCCGTGGTTTCCGATGCCATCGAAGCGCCAACGAGGACGCCATGCCGCCAGTCGCGTGCCTGAAACACCAGCGGCACCAAGGACTCACGGCGACCACCAAACACAATGGCCGAAATCGGCACGCCCTGCGCATCCTCGGCGCGCGGACTGAAACTCGGGCACTGTTTGGCACTCACGGTAAAGCGGGAGTTGGGGTGCGCTGCGGGTCCGTTGGCGGGGTCGTACTCGCGGCCCCGCCAATCGGTGACCGGCGTTCCCGGCAGTCCTTCCCACCACGGCTGGTTGTCTGCAGTCAGCGCGACATTGGTGAAAATCGCGTCGTGACTCAGCGTTGCCAATGCATTGGGATTGGTCGAAGCACTGGTGCCAGGGGCAACGCCAAAAAAGCCGGCCTCCGGGTTGATCGCCCACAAGCGGCCATCGCTACCGGGCCGCATCCAGCAAATATCGTCACCCACTGTCCAAACCTTCCAGCCGGCTTGCCGATAACCCTCCGGCGGAATGAGCATGGCGAGATTGGTCTTGCCGCAGGCGCTGGGGAAAGCGGCAGCAATGTAGTGGGTGTCGCCTTGAGGATTCTCGATGCCCAGAATTAACATGTGCTCAGCCAGCCAGCCCTCATCGCGCGCCTGATGACTGGCGATTCGCAGCGCATGGCACTTCTTGCCGAGCAAAGCATTGCCACCGTAACCGGAACCAAACGACTTGATCGCCCGCTCGGCCGGAAAATGCATGATGAACCGACGCTCGGGATCCAGTTCGCCGATCGAATGCAGACCGCGCACAAAAATACCCTCGCGCTCAATCCGCGCAAGCGCTGCCGCGCCCATCCGCGTCATGATCCGCATGTTCGCTGCCACGTACGCGCTGTCGGTAATCTCGACCCCACAGCGCGCCAGTTTTGAGTTGATCGGCCCCATGCAGTACGGCACCACGTAGAGCGTACGCCCGCGCATGCAGCCGGCAAACAGAGCATCCATTTTGGCGTGCGCTTCCGCCGGCGCCATCCACGGATTGTTGGGGCCAGCATCCTCACGTTCGGCAGTGCATACGTATGTCAGATGTTCGACACGCGCAACGTCCCCCGGATGCGAGCGATGCAGGTAGGATCGCGGATGTGTCTGCGGGTTGAGCGCCAACAGATCACCGCTCGCCAGCATGCCGTCCACCAGCAACTGGTACTCCGCTTCCGATCCATCGCACCAGTGGATCGCCTGCGCTTGGGTCAACTGCGCAACGGACTCGACCCACTGGTTTAGGGCAGCAAGCTGGCTTGGCATGAGAATGAAAGGCTCCTCGGCACGTGCGCCGGAATGGTGGGGTTTGGCAAGCTGAAGCGCCGTCGGTCTGCGCCGGCTTGCGCGGGAATTAACGGAAGATTTTAGCCGGGGCTAGCGAGGGTTGGATGTCGACCGGTGGAACATAGCTCGGTGGTTAGCGCTTGTTGGAAAGGTTAGTCG
>JBBQQV010000004.1:0-24355 GCA_038215505.1 Lysobacterales bacterium | reverse complement strand
CCGGCGACATCGTCAGCTGGCGATTGGAGTCCGGCTTGCCACACATCGGCATCCTTTCGATCCAGCGCGTCGGCGATAGGCCGCTGGTGATTCACAACATCGGTGCCGGTGTGCAGGAGGAAGATGTGTTGCACGCTTGGCGCAAGGTGGGGCACTACCGAATTCCGGTCGCCAGATTACCTTGATGCGTCCATGGAGGGCAGCGCTCCTGCGGCGCTGCTTTTCGGGCCTGCGAAAAGACGCGCTAGCGATAGGTCGGACCTGCGACATGGCAAGAGCGGCCGCGCGGGAGCGCGGCGCTCCAGAGCGAGCCCTTCCTAACGTTGTGCGTAGCAGCGCGATCTTGCCAAGCGCGGCTCGCTACTCCACGTCCACCCGTCGCCGATTGTCGTTGGAGTCGCGGTCGATCAGGGTGTTGTAGGGATCGATACCGGCGTCGTACGGTTCGCCATCGACGACGATTTCAAGGGTGGTGGCTTCGCTGTTGATGGGGTGGCGTTGCAGATAGAGGACCGTCTCGTCGACCTCTTCGCCACCTTTCGGGCGGGCGAATATGCCGATCTGGAAACTGTCGTCGACGTTGAGCTTGGTTTCTTCGCCCTTGCCTGCGGCTTCCACCTTGCTGCTGTGCAGTTCAAGCGTGACCAGGTACTTGCCATCATCGCGCTTGACCGCTTTGGCAGATTTCACCCGGTTGTCGTGAAAGACGATCTTCTCGAACAGATCGGCGATCAGCGGGTGGTGCTTGGGGTCGGTGCCTTCGCGCAGGTAGGCAAGAAATTCGCGACTGGTGGTGTAGGGCGGTTGCTGATAGCCCTTGTCTTCAAGAAAGCGCTTCAGGACGGCATTGAGAGTTTCCTCGCCGATGGCTTCCTTCAGCGCATAAAAAACCAGCGAGCCCTTGCGGTAGTGGATGTACTGCTGATTCTCGACCAAGGCCAAGGGCAGTTCTTCGATCAGCTCGCCAGCGCGCGACTGCAGGTACAGATCCAGCTCGTACTTCAAGAAACGGCGCATCTGATGGCGGCCGTATTCCTTCTCCATCACCATCAGCGCCGAGTACTGCGACAGCGATTCGCTGAGCATGGTCGACCCTTGCACGTTGGCACCGATCACCTGATGCGCCCACCACTGATGCGCCACTTCGTGGGCGGTGACATAGAACACGTAGTCGATGTCCTCCTGTTTGCGCAGATCCGCCACAAAACCAATGGCTTCGGAATACGGCACCGTGTTGGCGAAGGCTTGCGCAAAACTTGAATAGCCGGGGAACTCGATGATCCGCAGCTGTTTGTGCTGGTAAGGCGTGAAATTGACGTTGTAGTAGTCGAACGACTTTTGCGCAGCTTCAATCATCCGATCAACGTTGAAGGCGTGTGTCGGGTGGTAATACACCTCGATGGGAATGCCCTTCCACTCGCCACGTTTGACCTCCCAACGTGCCGACAGCCATGCCGCGAAAGGCAGCATCGGCACGTCCATCTTGTAGTGGAAATAACGTCGCCCCTTCTCGGTCCATTCGCGCTGCAGATAGCCGGGAGCCAGCGCGATCTGGTCCTCGGAGGTCGATACGGTAGTTTCGAAATCGACCCAGTCAGCGTCTTGCCGCAGGTACGTGTTGGCGCGTGCGGCTTCGTCGTCAATCTTGGCCATGCGCGGAACGTCGCCGAGGTCGCGCTTGCGACGTTCGTTGCGGTCCTGCATTTCGCGACTTTCGTTGTAGCCAAGCACCGGCATCACGCCGTTGTTGAAAAAGGTACCGTTCTCGACCACCTGCGTCGGGCCGGCGTCGTTGCCGAAGCCGCGCGGGAAGTATTCGAGATCGAAGTCGAAGTCCAGCTCGGCTCCCGCTGCCAGTGGCGTGTTCAAGCGATAGCGCGCAACGCCCTGAATGGGATCGTCGAGTTCCACACTGTGCTCGCCAAAGCTCAGCGAGTGAGTGATCAGGCCACGCGGGATTTCCACGTGCAGCACGTCGATTGCCGCGTCGTGGTGATTGACCAGGCGATAGCTGCCGCGCATCCGCACGCGCCGTTCTGCCGGGTAGATATCGACGTCGCTGCGCATGGAGGTGATGCGCGGCTGTGGGTCGCCCTTGTACTGGCGGTACGCCCGCTCGTAATCGGCCTGGCGATCAAGCGCGTCATCCCCGGCCAGATACTCGTTGGTCGGCGGATCGGCCGCCAGCACCTTGGTGTTGTAGCGGACGTACATGCCGCTGCCGATAAACGTGGCGAGAAGAAGCGCCGCTGTGATGGCTTGGCCGATGCCGAAGCGGCGTCGCGCTTCCTTGATTCGCTCATTCAACACGCTGCGATTTCCGCGCACCCACATAAGCAGGGACGCCAACAGCAGCAGGCCAGCGAACGCGCCCCAGTAAACGCGAAACCAGAGGAAGCCTGGCAGGAAATGGCCAAACCCGTTCATGTCGGAATAGGGCACAGCTGGCGCACCAAACGGCCGATACAGGTTGTCGTCAAAATCGAGAATGCCCAGCGCGATCCGGCTGATGATGTAGACCACCATCAGCAGATAGCCGATGAACTTGTTGTTGCTGAGCACCTGCACGGCCAGCGCCAGCGCCGCCAGCATCACGAAGCCAGACGTATTGATCAGCATCTGCTGCAGGTAAAGCAGGGGCTGCAGATGGGTGTAACCCTTGCTCAGCTGGTAGCCCATCGTCACCACGATGCCGCTGGCGTAGAACAGCAGCACGACGGCGGTAAGCGCGACCAGCTTGGCCGCCAGCGGAATCCAGTCAGCGTTGGGAAATGCATCGGTGACTTCGGCGACGCGCATGCTGCGTTCGCGCCAAATCAGCTCGCCGGCATAAAAGGTGACAACGATCAACAGAAACAGGTTGAACGCGCCCGCAATTGATTGGCTCATGCGCGCCGTCGTCGGATACAGCTCGGTGCCGAAGATCTGACCCGTAAACATCAAACTGATGATGAGGATCATCATGCCGAAGCCGAGCATGACCAGCAGCGGTGCGCCGCGCAGCACGCCGCGGGTGTCGAACCACGCCTGATGCAGAAACTGCCGCCACTGCGCACCACTTCCGGTTTGCAGGGTGACCTGCGGAACCGTCGCAGGTGTTGGCGCAGCGAGGTCGATTGCCGTCGCTTTCGCTTTCCGACGCCTCAGCGTGAAGCCTTCGCGATCAGTACGAAACAGCCGATAGGCCAGCCACAATAGACCCGCTGCCACAGCGCTCCAGATCAGGCGATTGAGCAGCAGTACGCCGCCCAAGTCGGGCAATTGGGTGTTGCGTTCGACCGTCGACCAGTAGCGCGTCGCATTGATGATTGCTTGGCCGCCGAAAGGATCGAGCAGACCGCCAACCCAGCGCGCATCCAAATCGGCAGTCAGTGTCTCCATCACCGCGCTGAGCGCGAAAAACGCGATCACGCCGATGTACGTCGCCAGCATTGAACGCGTGGTCACCGCCAGGCAAAACAGCGCGGCGGCAATAAAAAACAGGTTGGGAATAACGATGACAAACAGCGACCACAAATAGGGCGCTGCGCTGTGCGGTCCCATCCTGGCCGCATCGACCCACGGCATGAAGTAGCCGACGAACATGCCAATGGCGACGGCGGCCATGACCACGCAGCAGGCGAACAGGCCGCCGCCAAAGCGCCCGAGCAGGTAGTCGCGTTTGTGCACGGGCGTCGTGAAAAAAAGCTCCGCTGTGCGGTTGTCGAAATCGCGCAAGGCGGTGCCGGCGACAAAGATCGCCACCAGCAGCATCGACAGGCTGGAGAACCCGCTCAGTAGAGTGACGATGGTGGAGGGGGCATTGCGGTTGATGTTGCCTATACTGCCGCCCAGCTGCACGGCGTCGGAGCTTGACGCGCCGAATGCCAGCAGAGCGAAAACAACGGCGACGATCCAGAGCACCGGATTGCCGAGCTGCTGACGCAGCTCGAAGCTCAACATGGTTCTCAGCATGATGTGCTCCGTCTACGCCGCGAGCGCGGCAGGCGCAGCCGCGCGCAACTGACCGAAGTAGACATCTTCAAGATCCGGGGCGATGCCCTCAAAACCGGCCTCAGGCAGCGCATCGGCGAGCACATGAATGACGGTTTGTCCGCCCACCAGGCGCGTCGAAAGCACGTTCATGCGCTGCTGATAGTCGGCCAGCGCGCCCTTGGCGATGGTCTTGCGCCAGATGCGCCCATCAAGTGAGGCGATGGCTTCATGCGGCTCGCCGGCCAGCTTGACCTCGCCGCGGGCGATGATCGCCATGCGCGGGCAAAGATCGGTCACGTCTTCAACGATGTGCGTGGAAAGAATAACGACGACTTGCTCGCCGATTTCCGCCAGCAGATTCAAAAAGCGATTGCGCTCTTCCGGATCAAGGCCCGCCGTCGGCTCGTCGACAATGATCAGTTTGGGATTGCCGATCAGCGCCTGCGCAATGCCAAAACGCTGCCGCATGCCGCCGGA
Organism: Lysobacterales bacterium; assembly: GCA_038215505.1. Lineage (GTDB taxonomy): Bacteria > Pseudomonadota > Gammaproteobacteria > Xanthomonadales > Xanthomonadaceae > JANNWF01. The sequence continues at coordinate 19,903 of JBBQQV010000004.1, read as the reverse complement.
AAAACCGCCCAACTTGTGCCCGCGCACATCCCACAGGTTGACCTGCTTTAACAGACCCTCGACCACCTCGCGCCGTTCGCCCGCATTCACCACGCCTTTCAGCATCGCGAAGTGATCCAGCATCGTGTAAGCGGCTTCCTTCGGATAGACGCCAAACTCCTGCGGCAAGTAGCCCAAGGTGGCGCGCGCGGCTTGCTTGTCGTGAAGCAGATCCAGCTCACCCAGATGCGCACTGCCGCTGTCGGCGTCTTGCAGCGTGGCCAGCGTACGCATCAGCGTGGACTTGCCCGCCCCGTTCGGCCCGAGCAGCCCAAACATCCCGGTCGGAATGTCGAGGGTGACGTTTTTCAGGGCTTGCACGCCGTTGGCATAGGTCTTGGACAGATTACGGATGGCGAGCATGGCGGAGGCTCCGAAAGCGATTGCGAAGCGCGGAGCGTAACCGGGGGAAGCGGTTTTGGGGATGGGTGAATGGTAGTGGGGGTGGCTGGAAGCGTGCTGCCGCCATTCTGCGGAAATCTCTTCGGGCTTCTCCCTTGGTTCCTTTGTTGTGTCGCCATGTGTTGTGTCGCCATGCGCTCGGCTCTGCGCCGCCAACGCTGACTCTCAAGAAGCTTGTCGGCGACGAGTTCGACCCGCTCGCTTGCCTGAACATCGCAGGCTTTTAGCGGCGGCGTGGCCACGTACACTCAGAATCGTGCGGCGATGGCAAGAAATCCTTCGCTGAGCGAAGAGGAGGGCAGATCTTGGTCGTCAAATGGCATCCGCGCGAGCCATTGAGGTTCGCCACGTTGGCGAAAGCCAAAAAAAGCCGGAGGACGGCCTTCAGGGGGTAACGAAATGGATCGTCAGCCAGATTGACGAAAATCCGGCCCTCACTCGAAATACAAATGCCAAGTCACTAAAAACAGCGGCAGAACCCCCGCCGCCAAGTTACAAATCCCGAATCCCGAATCCCGAATCCCGAATCCCGAATCCCGAATCCCGAATCCCGAATCCCTAACCCGTACACCCGGACGCCACGCACCCGCGATTGCTGGCGCTGGGTGAAGTCAGCAGCCAACGCATCCGCAGCGCCGAGCGGGCGAGGGCGGCAGCGGCCGCTTCGTCGACCGCTTTGGTGTTGATGGGTTCGACATCGCAAGCGGCGTTATCTGCGGTCTCGTCACCCACGACCTTCAAAAACCTGGCGGCCAATGGCACACCGTCAATTTCTGCGAGCACGCGTGCCGGCGCCAATTTCGGACTTTCGATAGGTTGGCCGAACGCAGCCAACACAAGCAAAGCGCAAGCGGTAAAGGTCAGCCGGGTCAAGGTGCGGACAAGCAGGGTACTCATGGTGGTGGTCCTGGGTTGGGAATTCATGGTTTGTAAGATGCAGAACCTATGCCACAAGGTTGCAGTCAATCGAATCAATAAGTTGAGAAGTTCTGCTCGCCATTGGCGGTGGCCGATTCCGATTTCGGCGTCCGCTGGCGGACATCGGGAGCAGTCCGGGACTCAATGCGCAGACCCGGCAGCCAATGATCGATGCGCATGCGACACTTGCTTGTCGACACGGGTGCTGCGGTTTGGTTCATCAATGGGTGCAGCTGTCGGGCCTTGTTGGATGCCGATGGCGCGACTTCTGTGACCTGCCGTTGTAAAGGCTGATCAGCGCGGCTGCAATTCGGTGGCTTTCCGAGGCGCGGCTGCTTACATTCACGCAAGCGGATGCGGAAAATTCGTTTATTCAAGCCGGGTTCGCTCAAGCCGGGTTCGTTGAAGCCGGTTTCGTTGAAGCCGGGTTCGTTCATACCGCTTTGTCCAATCCGATCTGCGAGTCGCAATTGCAGATCAGACAAGTACGCCACCGATTCTGACTTCGCCCTGGGGAGGGCACATGGCACTCAAGGAAGCGCGCGTTCCCGATATTGGTGATTACTCGGGTATCCCGGTGATCGAATTGCTGGTTGCCGTGGGCGATCACGTGAAGGCGGATCAGGGTCTGGTTTCGCTGGAGTCCGACAAGGCGACCATGGAAGTGCCGGCGCCGTTTGCCGGCATCATCAAAGAGCTGAAAGTAAAGCTCGGCGACCCGGTGTCGGAAGGCAGTGTGGTGGCGCTGATCGAGGTTGCCGAGGCGGGTGCGGATGCCGGTGCCAGTGCCGCGAAACCCGCGGAAGTCGCTGCGCCAGCCAAGGCAGCCCCGCAAGCTGCCAAGCCTGCGCCTGCGCCAGCGGCGGAGGTCGCCAAGCCTGCGCCCACAAAGCCTGCGCCAGCAGTGGCAGTCGCAGCGACAACGGCCAGTCCGGTGCCAGTCGCGACACCGCAGACGCCGCCAATCAGTTTTGGTGCCGACAGCGTCGATCCGGCCAAGGTCGCGTATGCGAGCCCTTCGGTGCGTATGTTCGCCCGCGAATTGGGCGTCGACTTGCTCAAAGTCAGTGGCAGTGCGCGCAGCGGCCGAATCGTCAAAGAAGACGTACAGGCTTTTGTGAAGGCCGCGCTGGCGGGTGGTGCAGGGCGTCCAGCCGCTGCCGCAGCGCCGGCCGCTGGCGGCGGATTGAATCTGCTGCCGTGGCCGAAGGTCGACTTCGCCAAGTTCGGCGAGATCGAAATCAAGCCGCTTTCGCGGATCAAGAAGATTTCCGGCGCGAATCTCGCTCGCAACTGGGCAATGATTCCTCATGTCACCCAGTTTGAGAGCGCCGACATCACCGAGATGGAAGCGTTTCGCAAACGCTTGGGCGAGGAAAACAAAGACCTCAAGCTGACCCCACTGGTGTTCCAGATCAAGGCCGCGGTCGCCGCCTTGAAGCAGTTCCCCAGCTTCAACGCGTCGCTTGATGAGAGCGCGGAGAATCTGGTGCTCAAGCGTTTCTTTCACGTCGGCATTGCGGTGGACACGCCGGATGGTCTGATGGTGCCGGTGATCCGCAACTGCGATCAAAAGGGTCTGTTGCAGTTGGCCGCTGAGCTTGGCGAGATTTCCAAGAAGGCGCGCGACAAGAAGCTGGGGCCGGCGGACATGAGCGGCGGATGTTTTTCGATATCGAGCTTGGGCGGCATCGGCGGCACCAGCTTTACGCCGATCATCAACGCGCCGGAAGTGGCCATTCTCGGCGTATCCAAAGCATCGATCCAGCCGGTGTGGAACGGCAAAGAGTTTGCGCCACGCCTGCTGCTTCCGCTGTCGCTTTCTTACGATCATCGGGTCATCGATGGCGCGGAGGCGGCGCGCTTTGCGCGCTACTTTGCCGATCAATTGGGCGACATCCGGCGACTGCTGCTGTAAGCGGTCAGCGGGTAATCTGACTGACTTCGCCGCCGTCATCGGCGCGCGTCCATCACTCGTTTAGGGCTGGCTCGATCAGGGCTGGTTCGTTCAGGGACTGAAAGCATGGCGACCATCGATTGCAACGTGCCGGACATCGGCGACTACAAGAACATTCCGGTTATCGAGCTGCTGGTAAAAGTCGGCGACAGCGTGGTCAAGGATCAGGGCCTAGTGACCTTGGAATCCGACAAGGCCACCCTGGAGGTGCCCAGCGCTGCTGCGGGTGTGGTGGTCGAGCTGAAGGTGAAGCTGGGGGAGTTGTTGTCGGAAGGGAGTGTGGTGGCGGTGTTGGAGAGTGCGGCGAGCAGCGCGACGACTGCTGCTTCGCCCCCTTCTCCTTCGGATCAGCTTCCCTCCCCCCTCGGGAGAGGGGCCGGGGGTGAGGGGTCGCGCTTGCCAGAGACTCTTGCCTCGCCGGTGAGCAACGCTTCCGACAAGTCCGACCCCTCACCCCAACCCCTCTCCCCAGGGGAGAGGGGCTCAACTGCAGCCTCCCCCAGCTCCGGCCGCAAAGCCGACATCGAATGCCGGATGCTGGTGCTCGGAGCAGGTCCCGGTGGTTACACGGCGGCGTTTCGTAGCGCCGATCTGGGCATGGACACGGTGCTGGTCGAGCGCTATCCCAATCTCGGTGGGGTCTGCTTGAACGTCGGCTGCATCCCCTCCAAGGCGCTGCTGCACGCTGCCGCAGTGATCGATGAAGCCGCGCACGCCAAGGACTATGGCGTCAGTTTCGGTGCACCATCCATCAATCTTGACGCCCTGCGCGCGTACAAGGAAAAAGTGGTCGGCCAGCTCACCAAGGGCTTGGCCGGTATGGCTAAGCAGCGCAAGGTGCGTACCGTCACCGGCGTTGCCAAGTTCGTTTCCGCCAACGAGGTGGAAGTGAGTGCCGATGGCAAACAGACGCTGATCCGTTTCCAGAATTGCATCATCGCCGCCGGCTCGCAGCCGGTGAAATTGCCGGGCTTTCCTTGGGATGACCCGCGGGTCATGGACTCTACCGATGCGCTGATGCTGGCCGATATTCCCGCGTCGCTGCTGGTCGTCGGTGGCGGCATCATCGGCTTGGAAATGGCTACCGTGTATCGCGCGCTGGGCAGCCAGGTCACCGTCGTCGAGCTGCTGGATCAGTTGATGCCGGGCGCTGATCTGGATCTGGTCAAACCTTTGGCGGATCGTCTGAAAAAACTCGGTGTGGCGGTGCATCTGAAGGTCAAAGCGAGCTCGATCATTGCCGAGAAGCAAGGCATCAAAGTCAGTTTTGAGGGCGACAAACCGCCGGCCGTGGGACTGTTTGATCGCGTGCTGGTGTCGGTAGGTCGCACGCCCAATGGCGGCAAGCTGGATGCTGGCAAAGCCGGCGTCAATGTCTCAGATCGCGGCTTCATCGCCGTCGACAAGCAGATGCGCAGCAATGTGCCGCACATTTTTGCGATTGGTGATCTGGTCGGCCAGCCAATGCTGGCGCACAAGGCCACGCACGAAGGCAAGTTGGCAGCTGAAGTCGCGTTTGGTGAAGGTGAGTTTTATAAGAATCGGGAATGGGTGGCCCGGGTGATTCCGTCTGTCGCCTACACCGATCCAGAAATCGCCTGGGTGGGCGTCACCGAAAACGAAGCCAAGGCCAAGGGCATGCAGGTTGGCGTCGGCAAGTTTCCGTGGGCGGCATCGGGCCGAGCGATTGGCATCGGGCGTACCGAAGGCTTCACCAAGCTGATTTTCGATGAAGCGACGCATCGCATCATCGGTGGCGGCATCGTCGGCGTGCACGCCGGTGACTTGATCGCTGAAGTTGGGCTCGCCATCGAAATGGGCTGCGAAGTCGCCGACATCGGCCACACCATCCACCCACACCCGACCTTGAGCGAATCCGTAGGCATGGCGGCAGAAGTGTTCGATGGCACGATTACCGATCTCTATATTCCGAAGAAGAAGGGTTAGCGGGCGGCCGATGGCTCGCCAGTACCTCAATCGCGTTGCACAGCGAACCCTACCCATGAACCCAAGCCACAGGCTTCAGTCAAAGCGCGATTTTAGGAATGTGTTCGGCCCGAGGCATCGAAGGCCACCTTCAAACTGCCAGCGAGAGGAAGCCCCCTTCGGTACCTCGGGACAGGCTTTTATACCTCAGGCCGAACGGAATTTTTGAGACTCGCAATGCCCTTGAGTTCATGGGCAATACCCGGCGCATTTTCGCGCAGTTTTCTCAGGCCGAACGGTTTGCCGGCTTGATCGCTGAACGCTACAAGAACTGAAGCAAGAACTCTGCACGCTCTCTGCACAGTCTTGACGGAAGGTCGTCGTCGTTGATCCGACTATGAGCCCGTCGCCATGCGTCCATTGCCTGCTTTCTATGCCTCGTTTGCCCTGTTGATCGTGCTGGCCTTGCCGGTGTTCGCGCAGGCGCCGCCGCCACCGCCGCCTTTGGCTGCTCTCGGCGCTCCGCCCATTCCCGCCGAGAATCCACAAACCGCCGCCAAGATCGCGCTGGGGCAGGCCTTGTTCTGGGATGAGCAACTCTCGGTCACCGGAACCATTGCTTGCGGCACCTGCCATGCGCCGACGGCGGGCGGTTCGGATCCACGGGTGTCGGTGGATATGGTCGATAGCACCCATCCGGGGCCGGATGGCGTCTTCGCGACAGCAGATGATGTGATTGGCGCGGCCGGTGTGCCCCTGCATGCGGCCGACGGCAGCTATCAGACATCCGCCAGTTTCGGCATGCGGCCGCAGGTCGGGAATCGGCAGTCGATCTCTGCCATCAACGCGGCGTACCCGCCGACCTTGTTCTGGGATGGCCGTGCGCGCAGCAACTTCATCGATCCAGACACCCAGCAGACGTTGATTGCCGCCGGCGGAGCGCTGGAAAACCAAGCCCTGGGGCCCTTGGTCAATAGCGCTGAAATGGCCCACGCCGGCGGCAGCTTGGCGGATATGCGCACTCGCATTGCTGCTATCGAGCCGCTGCGCTTGGCGGCGGCGGTGCCGGCGGCTCTGGCCAGTTGGATCAATGGGAGACGGTATCCGGCATTGTTCGCCGAAGTGTTTGGCAGCGAGACCATCACTTCAGCGCGAATCGCGATGGCGATTGCCAGTTACGAGCGTTCGCTGATCGCCAACCAGACCCCGCATGACGCCGAACAATCCGGCACGCCTTCTCTCACGCCGCTCGAGCGCCAAGGTCGTACCGCCTACAACCAGGCCGGCTGCCAACGTTGTCATGGCGGTGCGCTGCTTAGCGACAACAACTTTCATTTCACCGGCGTGCGCCCGCAGGCCGCCGATCCCGGTCGTTTTGCGGTGACCGGTCTCAACCCGGATCGTGGTCGCATGCGCACGCCCGGCTTGCGCAACATCGAGTTGACCGCGCCCTACATGGCTGATGGCAGCATCGCGACGCTGGAAGCAGTGATTGCGTTCTATGAGCGTGGCGGCGATTTCACCGCGCCCAACCTGGCCCCGCAGATGACGCCCTTCGTGCTCACGCCAGCACAACGTACTGCCTTGGTTGCCTTCTTGCGGCGGCCGTTGACTGACCTGCGGCTGCTCAGCCAATCCGGTCCGTTTGCGCGACCGACGTTGTACAGCGAGTCTGCCGCCGTTCCGCAGCCGATGGGTGTTGGCGTTGCGGGTCAGGCGGGAGTGATACCGCGCCTGCTCGCGATCGAGCCGCCATTGGCCGGGGCCAGCAACTTCACCATCGCCATCGAGGGTGCCGCTGCGGGTGCCGCGGCGCGAGCGATTCTTGATCTGAATGAGCCCGCCAACGCGAATGTGGCGGGCGTCAGTGTGCAGACCTTTACCGTCTCGGAACAGGGCGATGCGTCTCTGCACATGCAGCTGCCGAGTGCGCCCTTGGCCAGCAACATCGACCTGTACCTGCGCGTGTTTATCGCCGATGCTGCCGCCGCAGGCGGCTTCAGCGCCACTCCGAGCGTGCGCTTCCGCCTGTTGGGTGGTGAGTCCGATGTGTTTGTGAATGGGTTTGAGCAGTGAGCAGTTGAGCCGGTCGTGCGACCGGAACGTAGCCGGATGCAGCGCCCACGGAATCAAGCCACCAGACATCCGCGCTGCTCAGCTATGTCAATCTCGGCCGTCATTCCTGCGTTGAACTCCAGAAAGTCGGCTTCGATGCCATCGCTGAAGATCACTCCATAGCCGGCCATCTGCGAAACGATGCGCAACGGGCGGCCGCGCTGGACTTTCCCAAACACCAGTTCGGTGCGCGATTGTCGGCTCGGAAAAGGCTCGCGCACGGTGAAGTACAGATGCTCGGCGTCCCATGCGAATCCGTGATCGCGTAGCTGCTCGAAATTTGCATCGCCCGACTCACCCGCAATTCCGCTGGCACCGGTCAACAAGCTACGGAACCAACCGGTCGAGCCCAGGCCAGTCGACACGATAACGCCACTCGATGAGTGCGCTTCGTGGCGGCCTTCCCAGGCAATCTCATAGCGCGCCGAGGTGTGCGTGCGGGGGCCGATGAACAGGTCGTTTACGCCCAACAGTTCTTGCCCGTCACTCAAGCGCACCCGCGCGAAGGTGACTCCGCGCTGCGTGCAATGGCCGGCGAGCAGCTCGGGCAACAACCCGGCCAGAGTATCGGCGGTGTAGGGCAACAACATGCCATCCCAACGCGCGGGGTCAGGGTTGACGCCGATGACCGGCTGACCGCGCAAATACTTCAGAGTGTTGGCGACCAGGCCGTCTTGGCCAAGTACGACCACGATGGCATCGGGTGGGAACAGGAAATTGGGCAGGAAGCTGCGATCCAAACGCTGCACGCGTGCATACACGGACAAGGCCGCATCGGCTGTCTTCAACGCCTGTTGATAGGTGCGGTGTTCGGCTTCGTAATCTGCAAAATCCGCGCCCAGATGCTGGATGTAGAAGCGCGCCTGCTCGATGGTGTTGAAGCGCGTGATCAGATCGTCCAGGCGCGAGTGGCGGGTGACGAGGACGATGCGCGGGGCCACCCGCTCAGCCCTTGGTCTTGTTCGCCGAGGATTGACCGGCACGGGTCAGGCTTTGCAGCAAATCAGGCGAGATATTCAACTCGCCGATGCGGCTGGCGTTCTCTGCCAATCCCTGGAAAGCCAGCGCGATGAGTGTGCTCGGCTCAGCGCCGCTCATGGTCAGCGCCTGCAGCACGCGCGGCTCGACGCCGGCCACGGCGGCCATCAAGCCGCGCACGGCGTCGGCTTTGGCTTCGGCCTCTTTGCGGGTGTTGCCAAGACGCAGATCAACCAAGGCGATATTGGCGTCTTCCAGCGAAATTCGGCCAGCCATTTCCTGGGCTTCGATCTGCTGGCGCTTTTCCAACACCGCGCGCTCGGCGTCCAGTTGTGCTTCGCGAATCTGCCGTTTCTTGGCTTCCACCGCGATCTCGGTTTCCAACTCGTTCTGCTTGATCGCGCGCTCTTGTTCGATGGCCGAATTGCGTCGGCTATAGGTCGCATCGTCGGCGCGTTTCAGGATTTGCTCGCGTACTTCGGCTTCCAGCGCGCGTCCAGTTTCTGGCGTCGGCTTAATCGCCAGGATGGCGATGTCGACCAAGCCGACGCCCAGCTCGCTGAGCGATTCGGCGCCACGCAAACGCTCGCGCACCGCCGCCTCGATGCGGTCACCTTGGGTCAGCAGCGCTTGCAGACTCGATGCCTGCAACAAGCTGCGCAGTTGTACTTGCACCGCGTTGAGCAAGCGATTGCTCAGCTTCAGCGGATCTTCCGAGGCATAGCTGACGCCGTCGGCCGCAAGCGTAAAGTCCATTCGTTGCGCCAGCGTCTCCGGATTGAGCACACGAAAGGTCGCCTGACCCTGCACGCTGACTTCCTGGAAGTCCTGGCTCACCTCGCGAAACGCGAATGGCGCATCCTGATGCGCGAGCGGGATCGACACCAGTGACGTGCTCGGCGCGAAATAGAAAAACGCCAAGCCGTTGCCTTGCCGACGCACACGACCGCCACGCGTCTCGATCAGGTGGGTGCTCGGCGAACTCTTGATATAGCGAAAGCCCAACATTGGCGTGCTCCGGCGACGTAAGCGCAACTGCGCTCATTGCCGCGAAGTTTGCCTGCAATGCGGACTGATTGAAGAACTTTTCTCCCAGCGCGACCAACAAGCCAAACACGCACACACCCAGCCATCGGACTTTGCGCGCTATGAGCGCCGTCCTCGTTGCTCGAAGCGATTGCGATTAAGCCGCCGAAATGACCGCGACAACGAGAACAGTGGAGCGCGGCATGGCATGAGTGCATGCACGGGGTCCGGTTGACGTGTCCCACGGACTAAGATTGCAGGCTGCTCACAGCACGATTTGCGAGGAACCTCCGCATGCTCCTGCGACTGATTCCCAAAGTTTTCTATGCCGATATCCAGGTCGGGCTCGATCTGTTTGTCCGCTGCCTCGGCTTTCAGGTGCTGCATCAGGACGACTCCATTTCCGTGTTGGGAAGGGACGGCGCCAAGGTGTATCTAATGGAAAACGCCACGCTTGCGGCGCTGGATCGACCCGAGTTGGCGATCGAGACCGACAACATCGTGGAGATTTACAACGAAGTGAAAGCGCGAGCGCCCGAAGTGCTACACCCCAACTCCAGCACAGTCAGACTCAAGCCCTGGGGCGCGCAGGAGTTTGCGGTGCTTGATTCGACCACGCTGTGCGTGGTGTTTCGGCAGTGGTGAGCTCCTGCCTCAATCCAAGCGCACAGGTGGCATTCGGGAATGTCCATAACGCTGCGCAGCGCCGCGCCGGCCGACAGCGGCCATCACGGCAAACCAGGCCAAGGTCCAAAGTGCAGTAAGAACGGCTATCACGAAGCGCTGCTCGGGCACGATCAGCAGACCCTCGGCCAATAGCAAGCCAAGCAGCAAGATCACACCCACGTGGTGCCTGCCGATTGCCCGCCGCTGACGCCAAAGCAACAGCGCGAGCACTGAGATGGCCAAGCCGTTTGCCAACCCGATCAGCGGCGACCAGATTCGACGAGCCTCGCCCAAGCGAGGATCAGCAGCGGGCTTCCAAGCGCGCGGGCGCTCACCGCGTTCGAGTTTGCCGCCCCACAGCAGCAACTGATCGCCGACTGCGCGACCCCAACCGGCGTCGCGACCCGCTTTGCGGCCAACGAAAATCGCATGTGGGCTGTCGTCCAGCGGTACGCCTGAGACCCAGTAGCGTTCGGCTTCTGGCCCGAGAACAACGCGTCTGGCCGCGACCAAGCGGTCGTCTGACTGCCGATAAAAAAGCAGTTCAACGTCGGCCGCCTGCGCTGACCACAGCCAGACGCTGTAACTGTAAGCCGTCTTGAAGCGCGGCCGGAAGGCTTGCTCCAAGCCTGTACTCGCAGCGACTTCTTTCACACTCAAACGTGATGCCGACTGGCGGCCGTCTGGCGCGCGGTCTGCGTTGAAATCGACACGAGTAGCAACCACGCGAATGGCACCGATCAGGTCGACATCATCAAAGCGGTCGAGAACTTGCTTTGCTGGCATCAGATAGGTGGTGGCAGCGTAGCTGCCAAAGTAGAAGTTCAGCCGGCTGGCAGCGATGCATACCGCCAGTGCCAGATCACGTTGTTCAAACGCTTGCAACGGGCCGCGGTTGTCGCTGGAGCAGGGCGATGGCCAGCGAAAGGCTTCGATGGGCCTAAGCAAGGTGTCGTAGCCCATCGAACCATCGCGCAAATGGATGTCCCGCCACTTGTTCTCTTGGACTGGGCTGATGTAACCGAAGGTGCCGGTTTCGCGCCACGTTGCGAAGTACTGGGTCGCAATAGGTAATAGCGCCAGCATCAGCAACAGTTCGCGCCAGCGGCGATCGCGGTCGCGCGCCCAAAGCAGCAGCGCAACCAGCAACCAGCCAAGCACGGGATAGAGGTAGTAAGCCCGCACAAACGCCGTCAATCCAAGCAGGACGCCGATCAGTGCATAGCGCCAGGCGGAGCTTTGCTTATCGCTCAACAACAGACACCAGACCGCAATCAACGTCAGCAATGCGGCCGGAGGATCGGCCAGCGAATGTGGCAACACGGGCTGCAGAAAGAGCAGATGCGCGAGCAGTGAGCCGATACCGCAAAACACCAGTAGATTTCGCTGCAATCGGCGCGTGTTCGCAGCAGGTGTCGACTGCAGCCACCGCCGAGCGACTTTTAGCGACAGCCAAACCGACACCAGCAGCAGCGCACCATGTACCCAAAGCAAGGCGCTCGGCGGTATGCCGAGCACATCCAGCGCCGCAAACCACAAGCCGGACCCGAGCGGACGCAAGGGGTCGTAGCAGCCACCGCCGGCGGCGCAGATCGCGCCTTCCTCAAGATAGCCTTCGGCATCGCAGCACTGCTCACGCAGCGGCGGCCAAGCAAGGATCCCGTCCATCTAATCCCTGCCGTTAGCCGCCGCCGCCTTTGAGCAAGGGTTGTGGGCTGACGACTGGAAGGTGTTGGAAAGGGGCTGCATGACGAAAGTATCAGCTCTGTTGAGGGCGACGGCGAGCATTGCGTTGCGGATCGGAATACGGCGGGCGGCGTCGCGCTGGCAGAATAGCGCTCCTGTTGTCTGCTTCTTTGCCCAGCATGCCGATGCGTGTTCCCTTCAACCAATTGCACTCACTGCACGCGGCGCAGCGCGAGTCGTTGGCAAAAGCCTTGCTCGACGTGCTCGACAGCGGCTGGTTCGTGCTGGGTCCGCAGGTGGATCAATTCGAGCGCGACTTTGCCGGCTATTGCGGTGTGCCGCATTGCATTGGCGTTGGCAATGGCAGTGAGGCATTGGAACTGGCGCTGCGCGCGTTGGGCGTGGCCGCAAGTGATCGCGTGGCTACCGTCGCCAATGCGGGCTACTACGCCAGCACAGCCATCCTGGCCTGCGCGGCGAGACCCTTGTTCGTTGAGATCGAGCAGCGATCTTTGCAACTCGATGTGCTGGCCCTTGATGCGCTTTTGCTGCAGCGTCCCCGTGCACTCGTAGTGACACATCTGTATGGCCAATTAGCCGATATCGAAACGATCGTTGCCCGCTGTCACGCGGCGGCTGTCCCGGTCGTTGAAGACTGCGCGCAAGCGCATGGCGCGCGCCGCGGTGGCCGCATGGCCGGCAGCTTTGGCGACCTCGGCTGCTACAGCTTTTATCCGACCAAGAACCTCGGTGCGCTGGGCGACGGCGGCGCAGTAGTGACGCGCGATCAAGCGCTCGCAGATCGCGTTCGGCAGTTGCGTCAGTACGGTTGGGGCGACAAATACAGCGTCGAGTTGGGCGGTGGCCGCAACTCACGATTGGATGAGCTGCAGGCGGCTGTTTTGAACGTCGAACTGCCCTTGCTCGACGCCCGCAATGGGCGACGCAGGCAGATTGCTGCGCGGTATCAGCAAGGCATCAATCACCCCGCGATCCACCTGTACGAACGTGGCGGCGATGACGATGTCGTCCACCTGTATGTGGTGCGTTGCCAGCTACGTGATCGCCTGCAACAACATCTGGCCCGCTGTGGTGTGCAGTCGGTGGTCCATTTCCCGATAGCCGATCATCGTCAGCTTGCTGTATTGGCCAGCAACGATGCGACCAACTTGCCGAACACCGAGCTGGCCTGTGCCGAGGTGCTGAGCCTTCCCTGCCATCCGGCGCTTACCGATGCGGAAGTCCTGCATGTCATCGCTGCCTGCAATGACTTTGAACGCTGAGTGCACGCTGGTCGTTCCGGTCTACCGGAACGAGGAAAATATTCCGGGCTTGCTCGCGAGGATGGCCGACCTGCATGCGCGAGTGGCTGGCGGCATTCGGGTGCTGGCCGTGGTAGACGGCAGCCCGGATTTGAGTTTTGAGCGTTTGCGTGAGGGTTTCGCGGCCGCGCCCTATGCGTCTCGACTGCTGCTTTTGTCGCGCAACTTCGGATCTTTCGCGGCGATACGCGCCGGTCTCGCGGAAGTTCAGACACCCTACATGGCGGTGATGTCGGCCGATCTGCAGGAGCCTGCCGACTTGTTTGAGAGCTTGTTCGCCAAACTGCGCGAAGGCAGTCAGGACCTGTTGCTGGCGAGCCGCACTGGGCGTCGCGATCCCTGGTTCAGTCGCTTGAGTTCCGGCCTTTTCTGGGGCCTGTATCGGCGTCTGGTGCAGCCGGAAATGCCCGCTGGCGGCGTCGACGTGTTCGCCTGCAATGCCTTGTTCCGCGATCGCCTGGTCGCCTTTGGTGAGAGCAATAGTTCGCTGGTGGGTCAGCTGCTGTGGCTGGGATTCCGTCGCGCCGAAGTGCCTTACCAGCGGCAGGCGCGCGAGCTTGGGCGCAGCGCATGGACGTTGCGCCGCAAGTTGCGTTACTTGGCCGACAGTGTGTTTTCGTTCTCCGACTTGCCGATCCGGGTGTTCTTGGCGGCGGGCGGGTTGGGCTTGCTGGCCAGTGTCGGCTTTGGCTTGGCTGTGCTGCTGGCAAGATTGAGCGGCGCGATCGAGGTGCCCGGCTACACCGCCACCGTGCTGGCTGTGCTGTTTTTTTCCGCGCTCAACCTGTTTGGCTTGGGCGTGATCGGATCCTACGTCTGGCGTGGCTTTGAAAATACCAAGGCGCGACCGCTGGCGGTGGTCATGCAACGCGAGGACTACAACATCGAATCCGAAAACCCCTCCCAAACAGGTCCGACCGCATGAGCGCTTTCGTCCATCCGCAGGCATTGTGCGAGTCCAGCCAAGTGGGCGAGGGCACCCGCGTGTGGGCCTTCGCGCACGTGTTGGCGGGCGCGCGCATCGGCCGCGACTGCAACATCTGCGACGGTGTTTTTATCGAGAACGACGTCATCGTTGGTGATCGGGTCACGGTCAAGTGCGGCGTGCAACTGTGGGACGGCGTGCGCCTGCACGACGACGTGTTTGTCGGTCCCAATGCGACCTTTGCCAACGATCGTTTTCCGCGCAGTCGACAGCGTCCCGAGCAATTTCTTGAAACCGTAGTCGAGCAAGGCGCATCGATCGGCGCCAACGCCACCTTGCTGCCAGGTATCACCATTGGCACCGGAGCCATGGTGGGAGCAGGCGCGGTCGTTACCCGTTCGGTGCCTGCCAATGCCATTGTGGTGGGCAATCCGGCTCGGATCAGCGGTTATGTTGGCACCCGTCGGGAAAGTGACGCACTCGATTCTGAGCCGTCGGTGCTGCGCGCCATGTCGGTGCCAGCTGCGCGCCTGATCGCACTGCCCCAATACGCCGACATGCGCGGCCATCTCACGGTGGCCGATTTCGCCGAGCACTTGCCGTTTACACCTCAGCGCTGCTTTTTCGTCAATCAAGTCCCCAGCCGTGAGGTCCGCGGTGAGCACGCGCACCGCCGCTGCGCGCAATTTCTGATCTGCGTCAATGGCTCGCTATCAGTGGTGGTCGATGACGGCAGCGGCCGCGACGAGCACCGGCTGGATTCGGCGAGCGTTGGTTTGTATCTGCCGCCGATGGTGTGGGGTACCCAGTACCGCTATAGCGAAGATGCGGTGCTGATGGTGCTGGCCTCCTTGCCCTACGACGCAAACGACTACTTGCGGACCTACAGCGAATTCCTGGAAGCGGTGCGCGATGGCTGAGATGGCGCGAGCCGCGCCCAGTTCGCATCAGCAGGTGCTGCGGTTCCTGTTCGCCGGCGGCTTCAATACCGCCGTCACTTATGCGTTGTTCTGGCTGTTGAGCGCGGCTATGCATCCGCAACTGGCGTTCGCCGTCGCCTTTGGATTGGGGATCGCACTCGCGTATGTGTTGAACGCGCTGTGGGTGTTTGGCAGCCGCGCCAGCTGGAAAGGTGCCGCGACCTATCCCTTGCTGTATCTGCTGACCTATCTCATCAACGCCGGCTTCTTGCAGCTGGCAACGGATTGGCTTGGCTGGTCACCCCGCCTCGGTTTGGCAGTGGCGTTGTGCGTTTCCACCCCGATTAGTTTTGTACTCAACAGGTATTTCTTGCTGACGCACGGCAAGGCCAAGCAAGCGCAGGAACAAGAGGGTGGTTGATTCGCGGCGCGTCGTCGTAGCCTTGCTTGGCTCGCTGTTGCTGATTGCCGCCAGCGTGTACGCACCAGGCTACGCCGGCTATTGGCTGGGCGATGATTTCTCCAATTTGCACCGCGCCTATGTGTGGACTGTCAATGGCGAAACTGCTGAGCAGTTGTGGCGTCAGTTTTCCAGTAGCACCAGCGAAGGTGCTGCTTTTTACCGGCCGTTGATCATCGTCAGTCTGACCTTTGATTTCCTGCGCAGCGGTATCGACTACGCAGGTTGGTACGCCTACAACCACCTCGTTCACCTCTCCAACATGCTGTTGGTGGCGCTGTTGGTAAGGCGCATTGCAGCGCGAGCAGGCGCTGACGCGGGCATCGCCGCACCACTTGCGGCAGGTCTGTTCGGCTTGTCGCCTTTGCTCGCTGAGGGCGTGTTTTGGTTGTCAGCGCGTTCCGATGCAAGTGTCACCCTGTTTTCCTTGCTAGGGCTGTTGGCTTGGGTCGGGCGCTCCGAGCACGCCAAACCGCAGGTTGCTTGGTTGCCCATCTGCCTAGTTCCGGCTTTGTTGTTCAAGGAATCAGCGGCACTTCTGCCAATCCAAGCCGGCTTGCTGTGGTTGGCCTTGCCCGCATTGCGGGAGCGCCGACGCTTGTTTGCCCTGATCGCGGCGGCGACGTTGGTCGCTGCGTTTCTGGCTTGGCGGGCCTACCTGTTTGGCAGTGCGTGGCAGGTTTACGGTGGCACTGCCACGCCACTCGCCGACGCCGTCACGCGCGTGCCGGGCGCGCTGTGGTCGGTGCTGCCGTGGCTGCACGGTTTGGTCGGCGAACAGTGGAGTCTGCTGCTCACGTATGGTGCCGCTTTAGCCATTGCGAGCGCGCTGGGTGCGGCGGCCTCCCGCACGCGTGGAGTCGCATTGGCGCTATTGGCTGCGGGCGCCGGCGCCTTGCTTGCCACCTTGCTGAATCTTGGCTCGCTGGCCGGCAATGGCGAGGGTGGTCGTCTGCTGTATTCGCCGCTGGCCTGGTTGGCGCTGGCAATCGGCGTGCTGAGCGCGCGACCAGCGGATTCGATGCCGCAGCGGCCGCGGCAAATGCGGCAACTGGCCAATGCTGTGCTGGCCCTGGCCATCGTGGTGGGCGTGGCTGTGTTGCAGCCGCTGCTCGCGAAGGTCTGGGCCGTGCAGTCGGCCTTGGCGCAAACCGCTGCCGCATTGCCGCAAGCCGCCTTACGCCATCCCGCAGGCGTGCTCTTGCTGTTGCCCGACGCGGTGGGTCCGGTGGTTGCTGCGCGTAATGGACAAGCTGCCTTTGTGTTGCGGCCACTGCAATCGCGAGGCCTGATTGATCGTGTGATGCCTACCCTGCCGAGGGAAGTGCAGTCACGCCATGCTCAATATCTGGATGGTCTGCTCGACCAATTGCAGGCCGCGAACCTGCAGCATTTTGATCCCGGCGTGGTGTTCCCAAAACCGCCGAACATGCGTGCGCAGTGGCCGTCCCGGATTGCATGCTGGTCGACCGGGCAGGGTCGCTTGATCGAGTTTCCCGCGCCCGCTGCGGATGATGCGGCGCGCTGGGCAAAAGGCATCCTTGCCGATGCTCGCAAGCAGGGCTGTTGGCTGGAATAGCATTCGAGTGTGGCCTGGCTTGGCATGGCGTGGCGTGGCTTGGCATTGCCCTGGCATTGGCGTTGCGAGCGACGCTCAACTGTTACCTCCAACGCCAGCCTGCAGTAAGTGCCGAAGGCTGGCGGCGTTGACGCGCTGCGTTTCGAGCGACACGGGTCAGCTGCGCAAGCTGACCCGTGTCGCCTTGCCCACCCGCTCCAACACGATCTGCGAACCTGTCGTGCGGCTGATGAGTTCGGCATTGGTTTGCAGGTGCTGGCTGGGGGCACCGCAGACAAATTCGCCACCTCCTGCGAGCCACATAGGCAGCAGCAATTGGTCGGCCAGATGCTCGCCAACCACGGCTACGCTATCGAGGTAATGCTCCTTCATCGCGCAGGCCTTGCTCGCAACGGTCTCCGCAGAAACGCCGCGTTGGCCATAGCAGGTCACCAGTTCGCTGACATGTGTGTGGGTCGCCCAGAACGACAGCACATTGCCTGGCCCGGTACGGCTGCCAAGTTGCCGAATGCTGCTGTTTGGCTGGACTTGCGGCTAGTGCTCGGCAATCACCGCCAACTCGCGTACGGCGACGTGCGTGGGCACCGACGCCAGCAGTGCTTGCGCGCCGAGTTCGACGCGCTCGCCGCGCTAGGTGAGTGCAATCGGACGCAGCGGTTGTGGCTCGATCTGCACCACGATCTGTCCGCCGCCAGCAGGAAACAAGCCTTCGCGCACGACTTCGAGAGTGACTGAAGCGCCCATCTTCGCCAGCTGCGGCAAGAAGCAGCGCTGCAGGAAACACGTGCTGGGCGCGAGCATGTTGTGGGTGCCGCCGGTGATCGCGATGCGACTCGGGCCGTCTGCGCGCAGTAGCGGCGGCAGCACTGTTTGCAGGACCAGGCCGGCGCTACCGGCGCTGCCGATATCGATGTGATGGCTGCCCGCACTCGATGCGTGCGGCACGAAGTGCAGTTCGCTTGAACCGAGCGCAGCACCGCAGACGTCTGCCGCCGAGATCGCTTGCGCAGCCTTTACTGCGGCCAGATGCTGGCGCATCAAACCCGGCTTCGCGCGGCCGGCACGGATGCGGGTGATGCTCAGCGGCTGTCGCAACACAATGGCCAACGACAGCGCCGTGCGCAGTACTTGACCGCCGCCTTCGCCCACGCTGCCATCAATGTGTAAGGTGTTCATGGCAGCTGTGTCCGAAAGCCAAAAATCGTTGTCCCGCGTAGCTGACCATGCTGGCGCTGTGCAGTCTCCTGAGTCGCCACAAACCCTGTGGGAGCGCCGCAAGGCGCGATGTTCTGGCTGGCAGAAGCGCATCGCGGCTTCCGCCGCTCCCACAAAAGTCGGAATGAGCGCCTTCCGCTATCCCTTGACGCAAACCACCTGGCGCAAGGTATGCACGATCTCCACCAGATCCTGCTGCGCCGCCATCACCTGATCGATGGATTTGTAAGCCGCTGGCTACTCATCCACCACTGCTGCATCCTTGCGGCATTCGACGTGTGCGGTCGCCTTGATGTGGTCATCCACACTGATCAACTGCTTGGCCTTGGTACGCTTGAACCAGCCCAATTGAACCGGCTCAATTGAAGCAGCCCAATTGAAGCAGCCCAATTGAAGTAGCCCAATCGAACAGGCCCATCCGAAGCAGAATGATCAGTCCACACGCGTTCAGATCGTTGCAGCGCACCCCGGTCTTCACGATCGCGGTGATCCTCACCCTCGTCCTGGGCGTGGCTTCGGTCGGTTCCATGTTTGCCATCGTGCACGGAGTGCTGCTGGCTCCACTGCCGTACGGGAATCCGGATCGCCTGGTCAGTGTCGGTCTGCAGTCGGCGGAACTACGCCGAATGAGCCAGGCACCGGGTCTCTACTTCACCTACGAGCGGTTCGCGCGGCGGCTTGAGGGCGTCGGTTTGTATCGAACCGGCAGCACCAACATTAGGACGAGCGGTGACGGCGCTGCCGAGAGCGTCATCGCGACATGGGTGACCGCATCGATGGTGCCGCTGCTCCGGGTGCCGCCGTTGCTCGGTCGCTCATTTAACGCTGACGAAGAAATCCGCGGCGGACCCAATGCGGTGATCCTCAGCGAGTCCGAGTGGCGAACCCGTTTCGGCGCGGCGACCGATGTCATCGGCAAGACGCTGATCGTCAACGACGCGGCTCGCGAGATCGTCGGTGTCATGCCGGCGCGCTTCGCGTTCCCCACGGCGGCCACCCGTGTATGGCTTCCCGCCAAGCACACCGACAGCGCGACCGTGGGGGACTTCAGCTACTCGGGCGTGGCGCGCCTCGCTCCTGGAGCGACGCCGGAGCAGGCGCAAACCGAGCTCGCCGACGTCTTGCCGCGAATGGCGGAGTTGTTCCCGCGCCTGCAGTCGGGCGCTTCGACGACGACCTGGCTTGATCAGGTGAAACCCTCGCCGGTTGTGCTGCCATTGCGCGACGAACTCACCGGCGGAATCGCGCAAACGCTATGGATGCTGGCCGCAGCGGCGGGACTTGTGCTGTTCGCCGCGTGGGCGAACGTGGCGAATCTCGTGCTGGTCCGCGCCGACGCCAGTCAGCACGATCTCGCGATCCGTAAAGCGCTGGGCGCCAGTCCGCTGCGCCTTGCAACCCATTTCCTCGGCGAATCGGTTCTGCTGGGCGCAACGGCCGGAGTCCTTGCGCTGCTCGTGGCGAACGCCGCGGTGAGGGCGCTGGTTGCGTTCGGGCCAACCGACATCCCTCGGCTCGCAGAGTTGGGAGTCGGGCTTACGACCACAGGCTTCATCGCGCTGGTTTCAATCGTAGGGGTGGTCATCTGTGCGGCAGTGCCGACCCTTCGCGTTCGGCGAGGCAGCCTGTCGCGCGACCTGCATGACGGCGCGCGCGGGCAGTCGACGGGAAAGTCCCGGCAGCGCCTGCGGGCGACCATCACTGTGCTGCAGATCGCCGTGGCGCTCGTGGTCTCGGTCGGATCCGCGCTGCTGCTGCGCACCGCCCAT
>JBBQQV010000003.1:0-25989 GCA_038215505.1 Lysobacterales bacterium | reverse complement strand
GGCTTCAACCCAAGACAGCTGCATGTTCGTCGAGGGACCCGTGTCGGAAGTAAAAGTGAATGGGATCGCCATGTAGCGACCCTGCGACGGATTCAGATAGTTTCCGGGAACACCGGAAGTAATGCCGGCGGTAGAACCAGGTGTCGTGCCGAATACGGTGCCAAATGGCACATCGACGCGGGTGAAGCCGTGGCCATTAAAAGCGGAGCCAGTGGGCAAACCGCCTGCATAGAACTCAGAGCAATAGTCTCCACCAACCGGGTTTCCTCCGGGGGAGACAGTAACAGTTGACGCTGAGACTGTGGTCGAACCACCCGCGTTGAAACAGCGCATTTGGAAAGCGTAAGAACCTTGCGCCAGTGACAGCGATAGGCCTGGTGCGCCGCGGCTTGAGGTAAGCACCTGGCTCGTCCATCCGCTGACACCTGAGGGTCCGACACCGAAGCAGGCCTCCGCGTTAGTGCTGCCCCACTGCAAATTGAATGGTGCGTTGGCGGTGATCGCTGTCGATGAGGGCGTGAGCACTACATTGGTCGGTGGATTGGTACCGGTACCACCACCGCCACCGATGTTTGCCGTGTCGCAGTTGGCGCCAACCTTTCGGCAACGAATCTGCAGATCGCCATTGGCGGCGAACTCGACATTGCTGCCGGACTCCAAGCCAATCTCTGCGATCGGGGAAGTATTGCTGATTACCACTTTTGGCGAGGCCACCTGAGCGGCGGCGCTACCAGCCAGAGCCAAGCTGACTGCCAGAGTGAGCAGCTGGGGAGCGCGGAGCGCGAATGAGGTCACGGTGATCTCCTGCATTGCGAAGAAAAACCCTTGAAGTATTGTCGCTTCAGCCTGAATGCAGGCCTAAAAAACACATCGGGGCCCGAAGGCCCCGATGGTCAAGCATTCAACGCGAGGTTAGGCAATGTTTTGCCCACTCATCGCTTTGAGTTTGAACTTACAGGCTGCCCAAGCCCTGCAAGGTCCAGCTACGCAGACCGGTAGGCAACGGGGTACCGAATGCCGGAACCGGGGTCTGGTCGAGCAAGTAGCCGTCACGGCCCAGGCGGTGCTTGTGGATCTGGCTGTAGTTGGCGCGGACACCAGCAGCAACTGCGCTGTTGGAGTAGTCAGCCGCCCAGAAGCCAATGACCGGCAAACCAATGATCGCTACCGGGTTCACGTCTTGTGAAACCAAGTAGTTATCAAAGCCAAGCGTACCCGGGTTGTTGAACTGGACGCGCGCCCAGCCAAACGGACCCGAAGCCAGACGACCGGCCGGGATTTCAAGACCATGCGCACCCTGCTTCGGCTCGGCGCCGAAGATACGGGTCGGCGTATTCACGCCGAGCGTCTGATTGAACGCAATGATGTTGGATTCCCAGCACAGCTGTGGCGGGGCAGCGGCATCGCCAGGCGGAGGCGGCGGCGAAATGATCGGAATGATCGACGCCGGCGTACCTGGGGACTCTTCACGATCCCATGCGGTGAAGGTGTAGATCTCGCACAGACCAAACAGGTCGAACGGGGTATTGCCCGGCGCTTCCGTGTTGGTGTTGACGTTGTCGGTGAACGGACGCACGTCGAGGCCCGAACGGCCATAGGTGTGCGGACGCTTGGTCGGGAACGTGACCACCCACTCAGAGGCAGCGGCAACGCTGGCTTCGAGGTTGAACTCGTTGTAGACAAAACGGGACATGAGAGCAGCCGAAACTGCATTCACGCCGCTCTGCGCACCAGCAAAGGTCGCGCTGACAACCACGCCGGACGGCTCGAAGATGCGCGCGATGGCGCTGCCGTCAGCCTGGGTGCGTGCACGACGCAGGTCAGGCTGGATGTCGCCTGGCGGCGAATGCAGGTCAGCGGTACCCGGGGCGTCAACCGCCGGATCAACCAGACCAGCCGGGCTGTAGAAGCCAGCGATAGCTTCGGCGTTGTACGTCAGCGCGCGACCGAAGGCCACGTCAACGATGGCGCCGCCACCAAACAGGCCGCCCGACGGGGCGTTGACAGCCGAACCATTCTGGGTGAACCAGCGACCGCCTGACGTCCACGCAGCTTGCAGCGCCGCGCAGTTCAACGGACGGCGGGTCGAAGCGATGTGGGTGGTCCACGAGGCCGGAGTAAACGCGGCGGCATCGAACAGGTCGCCCATTTCGATCAATTCAACGTGACCTTGGCGCATACGCTCGGCGGCAGTGATGGTCACCGAGGTGCCGGTGGCGCTGCCGTTCAAACGCACGCTGCCTTGTTGGCCAGGGGCGTCCGGGTTGTTGCTCTGGAACTCGAACGGAACGAACGCGGTACCGGTCGCGCCGGTGCCCACGCCATTCGGCACGGTGCAGGAATTGTCAGCAGTGAACAGCGAGGCGCCGTCAGCAGTGTTGACGACGGACGCAGTCCAAACGTCGAACTCAGACAGGTACAGGTTGAAGTCGAGGACTTCGGCGCTGTTCAGGGCTTCCAGGAAGCGGACTTTGACAGCTTTGTCACGCTCAGTGGTGTTGACCACGGAGATCAGCGTGACGTTGCCGCCATTGGTGGTGTAGTACGGGTACAGCAGGACCTGGCCGAGACCGTCAGGATTGACGTTCACGGCATTGGCCATACCGGCCAGACCAGCGATGCCGGTGACGCCAGCAACGATAGCCGTGGACAGAGTGTTCTTCTTCATCACAACACTCCTAAGGGGTAACAGGGCTTTGTTTCACAACCGCTTGTCCGGTCTGAGCTCAAGGAAGGCAAAACCTCCCGCGGCCTGACATCGGGTGTAGCGAGGCGGATTATAGGCGCGGGTCTCAGCAATACGCAACGCTTCATTAAGCCCCCTGTTTGGGGGATGTCGCGCGTGGCGTCTGATTTCCTCGAAAATTTTACTTGCGCGGGAGGTGGTGCCAGTCGCCGCCGACCAACAGCCAGACTTCCTGCACGGTCTGCTGGGTCTGCATTTTGGGTACGCCGGGCATGCCACCGGTCAGTTCGAACTGGATCTTGACGTCTGCCAAGCAGCGATCTGCGATTTCGCAGACTACAGCGCCCACCTCGTATGACTTCCAGATCACAGGGCTGCCGACGTAATTGGATTGAAACCCCTCAACCGTATTGACCTCTCTGTATCCCGGCGTCAGTAACGCATAGGCATCCGCCCAGCGACCTTCGATCATCGCCTGCCAACGCAGACCGGCGCGTTCGGCGATGGCTTGCTCAGGCGGCAACGGCGGAGCTTTCGGCGCCGAAGCGCAGCCGGCAAGCAGCGTTGCTGAGGTGAGTACAAGGGCGCAAGCGGCGCGAACGGGGCTGAGCATGGGTGCAGTCCTAATGTGGGAGAGGATCATTTTCTGTTTAATTTTCGGCAGATGCCGGGGCGGGAGCCATTGGCTTCAGGCCACGGAAGCGGCGTTGGTACTCATCGGTGATCTGACGTGCGTCGTCGGCATTGCGAACGACGCGAGGGGTTATTAGTACGATCAGCTCCTCGCGATCGTTGGAGGTGCCTTGGCCGCCGAAGAGGGCTCCGAGTACGGGAATCCGACTCAAGAACGGCACACCAGAACTACTGTTGCTGGACTCCTCCCGGATGAGCCCGCCCAGAACGACCGTATTGCCGCTTTGCACCGCGACTTCGGTTTGAATGCTGCGGGTGTCAATCGGCACATTGCCGGCGACCGCAGCGCCAGTGCCGCGGCCGCTGTCTTCCTGTTCAATCTCAAGAAAAACCAGACCACCCGGATTGACCCGCGGGGTGACGCTCAAAGTGATACCCGTCTGACGGAACTGCACAGAACTGGTTCCGACATTGCCCGGATCGGTTCCACCGCCGCCGATGTTGTTGTTGAAAAAGGTGCTGACCACTGGAATCTGGGTACCCACATTGATGGTGCCTTGCTTGTTGTTCAGCACCACCAATGACGGGGCGGACAAGACCGTGACATCACCCACGGTATCGATCGCCGTGATCAACGCCTGCGAGTTGTGCCCGAGGAAACTCCACGCCAGCCCGCCCGGATTCGTCGTGCTCACCTCGCTAATGGTGCCGCCCAGAGAGCTGAAGCCCCGCTGCGCTGCCGCCTGTGCCTGCAGCCCGGCCGGCACAGCATTCTCAAAAAACCACTGCACGCCGTACTTGAGCTCTTCATTCAGCGCCACGCGCACAATCTGCGTCTCGATAACCACTTGCAACGGCACCTGATCGAGCCGCTCGATGACGCGCCGTATGGATTCCCACTGCGAAGACGAGGCACGCACAATCAGAGAGTTGCTTTCTTCGACGGCAGATATGCGCACTTCATCGGCAGCACCCAGGGAAATTCCATCGCCACCCGAGGATGCTCCGCCGCCACTCGATTGCGCGTCACGCGCTGCACGGCGCTCTTCTGTGCGCGCTTTGCGCTCGTCTTGAGCGGTGGAGCGCTGAGCACCATCCGCGCCTAAGGTACGAATCTCGACCGGCTCCAAGCCTGGCGCAACGCCTGCTCCGCTCGACGCAGAAGGACGCCCGCCCGAGGTCTGGAAGATGTCAGACAAGGTATCTGACAGATCCAGCGCATTGACGTTCTTGACTTCATACACATACAGGCGCTGACCCGCTTCGCCGCCGCCCAGGTCGAAGCGCTCCAGCCACTCTTCAATGGTGTTCAGATAGTTGGGCTGGGGGGTGATGACCAGCACGCCATTGATGCCTTCCAGCGGGATGAACCGGAATAGTCCCGCCAGCGGCGTGTTGCTGCCTTCGCCAAAAATCTTCTCCATCTCCCTGATGACGTCAGCGGCGTCCGATTGCTGCAAGGTGAACACGCCTACCGACATCCCTGCCAGCCAGTCAACGTCGAACACTTCGATGGTTTGCAGGTAGTTTTCGAGTTCAGCGCGGGTGCCTGCCAAGGTGATCAGGTTGCGCTGCGGATCCACGTTGACCACGCTCTCAGGCCGCGCGTAGGGCTTGAGCAACTTCTCCATCTCGGTCGCCGAGATGAATTTCAGTGGCACAGCACGCACCTCATAGCCGCGCACGGTTTGCGCCGGACCCATGCG
Organism: Lysobacterales bacterium; assembly: GCA_038215505.1. GTDB lineage: Bacteria > Pseudomonadota > Gammaproteobacteria > Xanthomonadales > Xanthomonadaceae > JANNWF01. Next base: position 20,964 of record JBBQQV010000003.1, on the reverse strand, counting down.
CGGAGTCAAGTTCCCAGGCAGCGCTTGCGCAACCGGCAACACGGTGTAGCGGCCGTCCTCCCAAATGAGGGTGGCGTTGTTCCAACGCAGCAGCATTTCCAGAATCGACAACGCCTGATCGCCACGCAACGGGCGCGCGGTCGAAAAGGTGACCGTGCCTTGCACGCCCGGGGCGATGACATAGTTCTGCTGCAGGAACTCGCCTAGGATCAGCTTGACCACCGCGTGCAGCGACTCGCCTTCAAAATTGAAGGTAACTTCGCCCGTCGCCCCCTCGGGTGACGTCGGTTTGCGCGCCGCCGTCTCGTTAATCAGCTTGCCGGTGCCGACGTGGGTCAGATCGCTCGGGTCGGATTCCGGCGCCGCTGGGCCGTCTTCCACTGAGAACTCCGCACCATTGGCGACGCCCTCATTGGCAGCGGGATTGTCCTGTGAGAAGTCAGTGTAGATTCTGGCGGCCGGCGGGCCCGATGTGGTTGCGCAGCCGGCTAGCAGGACGGAAAATGCGACCGCGAACAGCGTTGAAAAGCGAAGATTCACGCGCGGCTCCTGTTCGAACCTGCCGTAAAGACAGGTTGGGAGTTGCCGGCAGACTGGCGCGAATGATTCATACGTGCACTCATTGTTTTTGTTTCTCCGCAGCTCGCGCTGCTTCTTCGCGCATTTGTCGGCGCCGTTCTTCGATCCGACGACGGATCATTTCCGCACGCGACTCGGGGCTTTGGGCTTCTTCGGCGGCTGCCGCCGTGGGATTTTCTACTGTGCCTTGGCCGTTTGGCGGTGGCGGCGGGGTTTCGGTAATGGCTTGCGGTACTGGCGGCGCGGTGGGCGCTTCGCCACCCTGTCCGTCGAAAACCCGCAGTTCTGCGTTGACGCGTCCTGAAGGGCCTTCGAAGACCGCGCCGCGGGCGGCGAGTTCAACCAGCTTCCACGCCGACTGCTCACCCGCCAGCGATTGACCAATCTTCAAGGTCTGCGAAACACCGCTGGTGCGGTCGGTAAATTGAGCGATCTGGGTGTCACCACGCAGCACTACGCTGGTAAGCATCACGTCCAAAGGTGCCGCAGCGGCGACTGGCACCGCCGTGGCGCCCGCTACTTCCGGTGGTAGCGGGCGACGATCCGCGTTGAACAGTGGTCGCTCGGCAATCTTGGCGTAGGTCTCAAGGCCACCGAGTGCACTCTGCGCGCGGTCCAGGCGCAGTGATGGCGGGACCGCGATTTGCTCGGCATCTTCGGGCTGCAGGCTATAGCGGCCACCAAGGCCGGTTTCAACCGCCAGCAACACCAGCAAAGACCAACCACAAAAGACAGCGAGCAGCAAAGTCAGCAAACGCAACGAGGCGGCACTCATGCGCCCGCTCCGCGCTGTCTGAGATAGCCGTACAACTCGAAGTTGACGTCGATGGCCCCGCGTTGACCACCCAGCGCCGCGACTTGTTCGGCCACTCGCCGCGTGAACACGCCGAAGTCACTCAGAAACAACTGCGGGCTACCCGACTCGAGCGCATGCAAGACGGGCAGCAGACGCTCGGTTTCGCAGCGCATGCGCACCTGGATGGCAACTCGTACGAACGGCTCTTCTTCGCGTGATCGAACCGGCGTGGTGCTGACCAGCTGACAATCGTTGCCGGCGCCGAGCCCGTCGACTTGCGTGCGCAAGCGCTGGATCAGCGCGGAGGCTGCCAGATCAAAATTGTCTTCAGGCAGGAATCCAGGGTTGGCCGCTTCGAATTCACGCACCTCAGCCAATCGCTGTTCGATCGCCGGGCGTTGCAACGCCGAATGGCGAAACTTGGACTCTTGCTCACGCAACTCGATGAGCTCGGCGCGTGCTTGCAGCAGCGGACCGGTGAACCACCAGTGCACGAACAGGAAGTAACCACTGAGCAGGACGCCGGCCAGCAAAGCCAGCGCCAACAACTGACCTTGTTTACCGCTTGGAAGCTGCGCCATTGGCGGCCTCCTTCGGTGCGTCACCCAACTGCGCGGTGAGGTTGAATCTGTCCTTACCGCTGCGAGAGTCGGGCTGAATGGCACCCGACAAGGCGGCCTCACGAATGCCTTTCGCGTCGCGCAGCATCTCGATCAAACGCGCGGCTTGGCCACTCTGCCCGGTCATGCTGAGGGTGGTCCCAGCGACATTCAAGCGCTCGATGAACGTGTTGTCCGGGAAGACCTCGGTCAGTGTATTCAGCAGTTCAATCATGCTTGGCGCTGTTTTCTTGCGCACAGCCAGGAAGTTGGCACCGGCGACGGCTTCCTCAAGCGACTTACGCAACACCGCAACTTCCCGCGCCGCATCGCGCTGAAGGTCCGACTCAGCGCGCAGTGACTCGACCGCCGCCACCCGGTTGTCGACCAGATGTCCCATCGCCAGCACCAGGAACAAAGCACTGGCAGCAATCAGCCCAAGGTTGATCCACAGCGCGCGATGCGCACGTTGCCGACGCTGCGCCGGTGGCAAGAAATTAAACCCCATGCGCAGACCGGCACTTACTGCATCAACGGCGTCCAATTGGCCGACCAGAGGACCCAATGCGATGAGCGCGGCCTTTACCGGCTCGCGCGGGACCAGACCCAATTCGACCGGCACAGTCTTGGCAGCCTTGTCGTGTGGCAACAGCCGACTGTCGAAAAAAACCTGCTCGGCGCGGAAGGGCGTTTGCCGATCAAGCTCGAATCCGAGCACGGTGGCTAGGTTCTCGCGTGCCGCCGCCGGCAGCTGCAAGCGCCGACGCAAAACCTGCGAGGATGGCAGCAGCAAAACGCGGCGGCGGTTGCGCAGGTCTTCCGAGAGCGACTCATCAAACGCAACAAGCAACCCATCAGGCGCGCCAAGGTCAAGCTCGGCCAAGGGCTCTGGTGATGCATCCGCTGGCGTTCGCACCAGCAGTCGGCTGCCATCCACGGTGAACCAGAGTTCGGCGTCCTTGGTCGCCAAAGCTGCCCGCCAACGCGCCGGCAACAGCTCGGTCAACTGTCCAAACCACCAGTCAAAAAATGCCGGCAGCGGTCCTTGCGCGTAGCGCAGCCGCAAACGGTTGATGGTGGGTGCAAGCGCGTCTTGAAAAGCCATCGGCAACAGTGGGGCGCTCATAGTGGCTCACCCTCTTGCCAGCGCAAGACGGTGTAGGCGAGTCCAGAGAGGGCGGCGCCGCCAAGGCGGACCGTTGAATCGAGCTCGGTCCAAGCGCCATTCGCAAGCGTTGCCCGGCTGCGCACAGTATAAGTGCCACTCCCGCCCTGCGCCACGAGGGGACTGCCGTCGGGCAAGGTGGGCGCTGTGCCGCCCAGCGCGGGATCGTAAGACTGCCGCTGTTCCACCAACAGTGCGACCAAGGCGGGATCAATGCCAGGAATGGCTGCCAATACTTCCGCCGGCGCAAACGCCGCATTCGGCACACTCATGCCGGAATGGATGGTCAGCGAGGGGGCCAAGCGCCGATACAGCTCGTGATTCATGCCCAGCACCTGTTGCAGCTCCGACAAGGTGTCGAACAAGGCGTTCTTCGGACCATACAGGAGCCCAGCCTCGGCATATTCAGCGTCCTCGGCACCGTTGATGGAGATCAGATCGTCAGGGTCACGCCAGTCGACTATGGCGGCGGCGAGCGCTTGCGCAGCAGCCTCTTCGAGGCCGCTGCCTTTGAAGAAGGCTTCCAGCAAGGTCATTTCGGCGGCATTGATATCGAGTTTGCCGGATTCGTCGATGACCTGAATTTCGATGTCGGCGCCCGCGTATTCAAAGGAATAGCTGCGTCCATCCGGAGCCCACCGGGCCAGCGGGTCCGGTGCGGCCAGCGCATACACGGCGCGATTGATCCCCGCCTCGGCCGCATAGCGCGCTTGCGTGGTGTCGAACAGATGTCGCGCCTGCAGGCTCTCACTGCGCGCCAGCACAGCAAAGCTGCCGAGCAGGATGGTGACCAGCGCCAGTAACCACAGCACGACGATGAAGGCGACACCGCGTTGCTTCATGGCCGTGGCACCAGACGCCGCTGACCGGCGGGATTGGGGATAGTCAAGCCGCGCGCCGGTCGCGCGGTGAAACCAACCGGCTGGATGCCTGCCGCCGACGCCATTACGGTGACCGCGAACTCGGGCCAGCGGCGCGCATCATCGCGGTCAAATTCAAGCACCAGCCGAATCATCAAGGGCAAGCGCTCGCTGGTTTCCCAATCGCTGTTCCACTCGCCCAACTCGCCGGTTTCATCAAGCTCGCGAAACTCGAAACGGCCACTCGCGATACCCTCCATCAGTACCACCGGCTCGGCAGCAAACTGCGGGTCTGCGGGGTCGTAGCCATTGAGTTGGGCGTGATTGAATTGCAAACGCTGACCGCGACCATTGCCCACCAGACTCAGCGTTTGCACGTGGGCGCCGCCCCTCGACAAATAGCCGGGCATGGTGGCGACAAACACAACCTCATCGGCTGATCCCGCAAACCGCCGCTCGGTACCTGCATCGGCGACTTGTTCGTAGGCAATCGGCAGCGCTTGCGCCAACTGCCGTCGCATAAAACCCTGCACGGTGCGCGACTGTTCGCTGCGGGCGATCATCGCCTCGCCAGAACGGCTGGCCTGAATGGCAGTGCGAATACTGGTCAAGGCCAAGGTCATCAACAGCGCCAGCAACACCACGGCCATCAGAACTTCAAGCAAGGTGAAGCCGCGTGAGCCGCGTGAGCCGCCGCCAGCATGATCGCTCGCAGCACCGAACCGTTTTTGGTTCGCCACCCGGTTGCGCACGTCGCAGGCCGTGATCGAGTGCTGGCTCATAGCGTTTCCGGCAGCATGGCGCGCAAGCTGCGGTAATGGGCCTCGCGCTGTTTACCGTTACGGTCCCAACGCACAGCCAGATCAAGTTCTACCAGTCGCACCGGTGATGTCAGCGGATCGACGGCGGCAATGTCACCCAGATCAGCCAGTTCATAAGGCGAGACGGTCAAGGTCCAGCTGAAGCCGCCTTCCCAATCGCCGCTTGTTTCGCCGATTTCCAGCTTCTCGCCGACACCGGCGGTATCCAATACCGTTTGCGCGAGCAATGCCGCCTCGGTGTAATCGGCCGCCTGGCGAGTTTGCCGCAGGCCGCCGGCAGCGATCTGCATGGTCATGGCCAAGCCCAACGCAAGGATGGCAAACGCTGCCACCACTTCAATCAAGGTGAAGCCGCGCGCGCCACGCTTACGCGGGCAGCGAGAGTTGGCAGAGAGAAAGGGCTGCTTCATGGTGGGGTTCGGACCGCGTGAAGCCGGTGCAAGTTCAGCGACTGCGATCATCGCCGTTGCCTTCACGCAGAGTCACTTCGCCGGTCAGCCAAGCCACGTCGATGCCCCACACAGCGCGCTCGCGCAGGACATCGATGTGACCACCCGTGGACGAGCCATCGGCGAAAAAGCGGATGCGACCGACGCCTTCGTCCACTTGCTCGGACGCCGCAGTCAGCAGCTTCAAGCTCATCTGTTTAGGCAACTGCACTGGTGGCTTGCCGGGCGCGGTGTAGCTGCGCGCGTCGACATTCAAAGTCAGCGCCTGCGACTCGCGTTTGACGATGGCCTGGGTGCGCGTGTAGCGCAAGGCGGCAGCGAGATCGCGGCTGGCGGCGCGCACTTTGGCGCCTTCCAGCCCTGCACCGATCGAAACGCTGATGACCGCGAATATCAACCCGATCAGGGCGATCACCACCACGATCTCGACCAGCGTGAAGCCACGCGTTTGCCGCGCAGCATTCGCGCTGGACGAGTGCACGATCACTCCCAGCTGTTGATATCACGCGCGTGTTTTTCGCCGCCGGGCTTCTTGTCGGCGCCGAGGCTGGTCAAATCGAAGCCGCCGTTCGTACCCGGCGACCGGTAGACGAAAGTGTTCTGCCAGGGGTCCTTGAGCTCGGACTCTTTGGCATAAGGACCATTCCACTGCGATGCGTCGGAGGGTGCCTTGATCAAGTCCTCCAGCCGTTGTGGCGGACTGCCGTTGTCGAGCTCAAATTGCTCGATCTTGGCGCCCAAGGTCTGAATCTGCGATTTTGCCAAGCTCCAGCGAGCGCGCTGTGCGTTGTCACCGATCTGATTGACGGCGAATGCCACGACCATGCCGATCAGGGCCACCACGGCCAGAATTTCGATCAGGCTGAAGCCGGATTGACGATGTGCGCGCCGCGCGATGTGCTTGCCTGCGGTCGAACGGATTGAAGCTTTCATCTGCATTATCCCATTGCGCTGCTAAGACTGAAGATTGGCACGAGGATCGCCATCATGATCAAGGCGACGACGAACGCCATGACGATGGTGATGGCCGGAACCAAGGCGGCAAGCAAGCGATCCAGCGTGTTCTTCACCTCCATGTCGAAGGTGTCGGCGACGCGCATCAGCATGCCTTCCAACTCACCGGATTCTTCACCTACCTGCACCATTTGCAAGGCGAGGCGAGGAAACAGTTTGCTACGCGCCAGTGACGTGGCCAGTCCGCCGCCGGTTTTTACCTCTTTGCCGGCTTCGTCGATGGCTTCGGCCAGCGCGCTGTTGCCCAACACATTGCGCGCGATGGAAAGCGCGGTCAGCAATGGAACACCGTTATGTATCAAAGTTCCCAGCGTGCGCGCCAGACGCGCCGTATCAACACGTGCAAACAAGGTGCCGAGCATGCCGCGACCCAATAGCCAGCGGTCAAATGCTAGCCGCTTGACCGGATCACGCAGTTGTCGTGGCAGCACCACCGCCACGGTGACCGCCAAGGCCAGCAGCAGCCACCACCAGTTCTGCACCATGTTGCCAGCCCACAGCACGGCACGCGTCAGCAACGGCAGCTCGGCACCCAGATCTTCAAACATCGGCAGAAACTGCGGCACCACGTAACCCAGCAACAGCAGCAACGAGGCGCACACCATCACCACCAAGATGGCCGGGTAAATCAGCGCGTTGATCACGCTTTCACGCAGCGCCTTGCTGCGATCCAGGTACTCACTGAGCCGGCGCAAGGTGTCGTGCAGGGCACCACCGATCTCACCCGCGCGCACCATGTTGATGTAAAGCCTGGAAAACACCGCGCCTTGTTGCTCCATTGCCTGCGACAAGGGCGCGCCACCGCGCACCGATTCGCGAATGCGGTCGATGACCTTGCGCGCCGCGGCGGACTCCGGCAGATCCAGCAGGATCTGCAGCGCCCGATCCAAGGGCTGTCCAGCCGCCATCAAGGTCGCCAGTTGCTGGGTGAACTGCAGCACCTCTGCGGCATTCATGTCCGGCCGCCGCATCAACGCCGCCAAGGCACTGCCACCGCCATCGGCATCGGCCGGCTTGGCTTCAAGCAACAGATTGCCAGCGTCCTGCAGCTTGGCGATCACCTCTTCGACGTTCGCCGCCTCCATGCGTCCATCGAGGGTCTCGCCAGCCGGGGTGAAGGCTTTGTAGCGGAAGAGAGGCATCAACTAGGAGCCGGGATTCGGGATTCGGGATTCGCAAAAGCAAAGTTCAGCGCCGCACTGACGCCCGCGTCGGAATGGGTTGAGCTGGCCGCACGCGTCAGCAGTGCCGGGTTCCTGCGAATCCCAAATCCCGAATCCCGAATCTCAGCTCTCCTGCGTAACACGCAGCACCTCTTCAATCGTGGTCACGCCGTCAATCGCCTTGACCAAGCCATCTTCGTACATGGTGCGCATGCCCAGTTCGCGGGCTTGCGCTTCGATTTTCCCCATGTCGGCGTGCTGCATGATCATGCGGCGGATGGGGTCGGCCATGACCAGAAATTCCATAATCGTGGTGCGGCCGAGATAGCCGGTGGCGGTCAGCGGCGATGGCATCGGTCGAGTCAACATGACCGGGTCGGCCTGGGTGAATCGGCGCAGCTTGAACTCTTCCACCACCTCCGGCAGCGCCGCGTAGCGTTGCGCATGGGTGGGCTCGATACGACGCACCAGACGCTGGGCCAGAATGCCGTTGACCGTGGAGGTCAACAAATAGTCTTCGACGCCCATGTCGAGCAAACGGGTGATGCCGCCAGCGGCGTTGTTGGTGTGCAGGGTGCTGAGCACCAAGTGACCGGTCAGCGCGGATTGGATCGCGATACGTGCGGTTTCCAAATCGCGCATTTCACCGATCATGATGACGTCGGGATCCTGGCGAACGATGGAACGCAGTGCGTGGGCGAAATCGAGACCGATCTGTGGCTTGGCCTGGATCTGGTTGATGCCCTCGATCTGATACTCGACCGGGTCTTCCACGGTGATGATCTTGACGTCGGGCGTGTTGATTCGCGACAGCGCGGTGTACAGCGTCGTGGTCTTGCCCGAGCCGGTCGGCCCGGTCACCAGCAAGATGCCGTGCGGCTGTTCCAGCACCTGCATGAACTTCGGCAGGAACTCATCGGTAAAGCCGAGCTTGTGGAAGTCGAACACGATCGACTCACGATCAAGGATACGCATCACCACGCTTTCACCGTGCGCGGTGGGCACCGTCGATACGCGCAGGTCAAGTTCCTTGCCCTGCACGCGAATCATGATGCGACCGTCTTGTGGCAGCCGACGCTCGGCAATGTTGAGCTTGGCCATGATCTTGACGCGACTGATCACCGCTGCGGTCGATCCCGCTGGCGGTGATTCCACTTCCGCCAGCACACCGTCGATACGGATTCGCACCTTCAGCCGATTCTCGAACGGCTCGATGTGAATGTCGGACGCGCGCGCTTCGACCGCGCGCTGGATTATTAGATTAACCAGTCGAATGACCGGCGCTTCAGAGGCCAGATCGCGCAGGTGCTCGATGTCGTCTTCTGCGCGGCCATCGCCTTCGGTCAGATTCTCGACAATCGCGCCCATCGCGGAGCGACCTGAGCCATACAACCGCTCAATCAAGGCACCAATTTCCGAACGCACACCGATGCGAATGCGCACGTCGCGACCCGTGGCCATGCGCACGGCATCAATCGGATACGGGTCCTGTGGATCGGCGACCAAGAGGTCGACCGAGGTTTCGTCCTCCGCCACTGGACAGATGTGCATCTGCTTCAGAAAGCGCAGCGACAGCTGCACATTCGGCGGCGCGACTTCGGGAAAGTCGCGTTGCGCCATCAGTGGCAGGCCCAGCACTTCGGCGCTGGCCTCGGCGACATCGCGCTCCGAGACCAATCCAATCCGCGTCATCAACGCAATCAGGGTGCCGCCGGACTCTTCTAGCAACCGCCGAGCGCGGCCAAGGTCGTGGTCTTTCAAACGGCCGCGCGCTTGCAACTGCTCGGCGATGCGCTCTTCAAGCGCATCTTGGCCCAAGGCCGCGACGGCAAGCTCAGAGGATTCGGCGAGGATGGCGTTCATTTCGAATCAGTGGGCTCGGTAAGGGCGGGCTCGGTGGCGGCGGGTCCGCTCGAATCAGCGGATGCACTGGGACCGCTGATCGGGTCGGCCGGTTCCCCAGTCCAGCCGACCAGACCTTCCAGAAACTGGGGATTCAGCAGGACCCACAGCGAAACCGGGGTCACCGCAGGCAGGATCAGATAGCCAAACTGATAGCCAAGCCCGACGAAATCGGCGGAGAAACCCGCCGCCGCAATTGCGGCTTCGCCCAGCGGACCGGCATCAAATGTGAGCAACTTCAGAATGTCGAATATGGCTCCCCAAGTGACGATCAACCACAACACTGGCAGGCCAATGGCGAATTGCCGCCAGCGCCGACGGCCTTCCAATGGTGTGGCGATCACCAATCCAGCAAACAGCGGCAGACACCAGGCATAGATCAACGGCCGCACATCGAGCACCAATACGCCGCGCTGACCGTTGGGGCCTGCCTCGGTCAGCAGTTTGGTTTCCACCTCAAGCAGTGACCCATGCAGAACCACACTGGATACCGCATCCGGCAACAGCTGCGGGACGATCAAATTGGCGAGCTGTGCCACCGGCCAGACCACCGGTCCTGCCAACAGAAACCACAAGAAAAACGCCAGCGGCAACCACAACATTGCCGACAGCACAAACTGACGAAGCGGCGACATCGTCATGCCACCCACGCACGCGCGTTCTGGAACAAACGCAGCCAAGGCGAGTCGTCGCCCCATTGCGTCGGCTTCCAACTCAGCTGCACCCCGCGAAAGACGCGCTCAGGATGCGGCATCAACAAAGTGGCGCGGCCGTCGCTACTGGTCAGACCCGTAATGCCGTGGGGTGAGCCGTTCGGATTGAGCGGATAACGCCCGCTGGCGCGGCCGTCAGCTTCGACAAAACGCAATGCCACGTGGGCAGCGTCGCGATCCGCATCGCTGGCAAACACCGCCCGACCTTCGCCATGCGCGACCACGACCGGCAATCGCGAGCCGGCCATGCCCTTGAAAAACAGCGACGGTGATGCGACCACTTCCACCTCCACCAGACGGGCCTCGTACTGTTCGCTGGCATTGCGGGCGAATTCCGGCCAGTGCTCAGCCCCAACAATCAGCGGCTTCAATTGCGAGAGCATCTGGCAGCCGTTGCAGACGCCGAGGCTGAAACGATCGGGGCGCGCAAAGAACTCGGCAAACTCGGCGCGCATGCGCTCGTTTTCCAGGATCGAGATCGCCCAACCACGACCAGCGCCGAGCACGTCGCCGTAGGAAAATCCGCCGCAGGCCGCGAGGCCCACAAAATCGCTCAAGCGCCGCGCGCCAGTCAGCAACTCGCTCATGTGCACGTCAACAGCGGTAAAGCCGGCACGATCAAACGCCGCCGCCATCTCGACCTGACCATTGACGCCTTGTTCGCGTAGCACGGCCACGCGTGGCCGCACGCCCGTCGCGATGAAGGGAGCCGCGATGTCCTCAGCCACCGCAAAGGTCGCCAAGGGTTGCAAGCCAAGGTCAGCATAATCATTGCGCTGATCGCGCTCGCTGTCCGCGCACTCGGGATTGTCGCGCAGACGCGCAATCGCGTGACTCACCGACCACCATGCAGAAAACGCCTCGTTCCAGCTCCACTGCGCAAGCGTGACTCCATCGCGACTGATGCGAAGACGCGGCTTGTCGACGCTGCGACCGATGCGTTGCGCACAATGGGTGAGGTCATGGCGATCAATCAGGTCGGCGAACTCGGCGCGGTCCGCAACCGCCACCTGCACCACCGCTCCCAGTTCTTCGTTGAACAAGCAGGAGAAAGCGCTCTCTCCCCACCCGTCAAGGCAGATATCGAGGCCGACGTGACCGGCAAATGCCATCTCGCACAAGGTCGCGAAGGCACCACCATCGCTGCGGTCGTGATACGCGAGCAAGAGTCCATTGGCACGCGCTTGCTGGATCAGATCAAAAAATGCGACCAGCCGCTGTGGATCATCCAGGTCGGGCGGCGTACCGCCGAAGGTCTGCAGGCACTGGGCAAGTATCGAACCGCCCATGCGCTGTTTGCCGGCACCCAGACCGAGCAGCCACAGCTCGCTCTCGATCTCGCGAGCAAGCACCGGCGTCAGCGCGTGGCGGACATCCGCAACGCGAGCAAACGCGGAAATGGTCAAGGAGACCGGCGACACCGTTTTTTGGCTGCCTTCGGATGTGGTCCATTGCGCCTGCATCGACAGCGAATCCTTACCGACCGGAATGCCAATCCCTAGGGCCGGACACAGCTGCATGCCGACGGCGCGCACCGCGTCGAACAGGCGCGCGTCTTCGCCCGGATGGCCCGCCGCTGCCATCCAGTTGGCGGAGAGTTTTACCTCGCGCAAGGACGCGACCGGCGCCGCTGCCAGATTGGTGAGTGCCTCGCCCACCGCCATGCGCGCGCTGGCCGCGGCATCCAACAAGGCCAACGGTGTGCGCTCACCGACCGCCATCGCCTCACCGGCGTTGCCGTGAAAGTCGGACAAGGTAATGGCGCAATCGGCCAGTGGCAACTGCCAGCGCCCGACCATCTGGTCGCGCGCACACAGACCGCCGACCGAACGATCGCCGATGGTTACCAGAAAGTTTTTTGCGGCGACCGTTGGATGCGCCAAGACCAGCAAGCCCGCTGCGTACAGGTCGACTTCGCCCTCACCGTCGTCCAAAGCGTCGACATCCAAACGCGGCCAAACGGCGGCGGGAGGTCGCAACGATTCGCGCTGCAACTTGGGCGCGTTGCCGAACAGCACGGCCATGGGCAAGTCGATGGCAGGGTTGTCGGGCGTGTCCTCAGCGGTGACGCCATAGCCGACCAGCAAACGCGCGTCGTCCGTGACCACGCCGACCACCGCGTGCGGGCAGCGCTCACGCGCACACAGCGCCGCAAACTCGGCCAAGGCATCCGCGCGCAGGCCCAGTACGTAACGTTCCTGCGACTCGTTACACCACAGTTGCATCGGACTCATGCCCGCATCGGCGCAGTCAATCCTGGAAAGATCAATGCGGCCGCCGCGGCCAGCATCGTGCAGTAATTCAGGGATGGCATTGGAAAGCCCACCCGCACCCACATCGTGAATCGCCAGAATGGGATTCGTCGCGCCACGCTGCCAGCAGCGATCAATCACTTCCTGACAGCGCCGCTGCATCTCCGGGTTATCGCGCTGTACCGACGCAAAGTCGAGCGCTTCCGCACGCTCACCCGAAGCTAACGAGGATGCGGCACCGCCGCCCAAGCCGATCAGCATCGCTGGCCCGCCGAGCACGACCACCGCATCGCCGGCCGACAGCCGCAGTTTCTCGACCTGGGCGGGCTCAACCCGACCCAAGCCGCCGGCCAGCATGATTGGCTTGTCGTAGCCCCAGCGTAAACCCGGCAGCAATGATTCCAATTCAAAACTGCGGAAGTACCCACACAACGCCGGCCGCCCGAACTCATTATTGAATGCGGCGGCACCTATCGGTCCGTCGATCATGATTTCAAGTGCGCTAGCCATCCGTGGATTCAATGGACGCAGCGTTTCCCAGCGTTGTGCCAATTCGGGTAGTCGCAGGTGACCCACCGAGAAGCCGGTTAGCCCGGCCTTGGGCTTGCCGCCGCGACCGGTGGCGCCCTCGTCACGTATCTCGCCGCCCGAGCCGGTGGCGGCACCAGCAAACGGTGAGATCGCGGTCGGATGGTTATGAGTTTCGACCTTGATGGCAAACGCCGAAGGCGCAGTCGCCGCGGCGTGATAGCTGCCATCTGCGCCAGCGCTGAACAAACGACTGGCAAAGCCCTCGACAACCGCCGCATTGTCCTTGTAGGCACTCAAGGTCAACTGCGGTGATTGCGCTTCGGTGTTGCGAATCATTGCAAATAGCGACAGCGGCATCGGCTCGCCATCAACTGTGAAGCGAGCGTTGAAAATCTTGTGTCGACAGTGCTCGGAATTGGCCTGCGCGAACATCACCAGTTCGGCATCACTCGGCGCGCGGCCCAAGGCCTGATAACTCGCCTGCAGGTAGGCGATCTCATCAGCAGAAAGTGCTAGGCCAAATCGAAGGTTGGCTGCCGGTAACTGCGCCACTGCGACCCGCTCCAACGCCGCCGCAGGCGACGCGGCAAACAGCGCTGCTACGGCGGCCGAATCCAGCACTAGGCTCATGGTCATTGGATCGTGCAGCCGCCGCCGAACGCTGGGGTCGGCCAGATCGATCATTTCAACGATAGCTGCGCCCATTCTCAGCCGCATTCCGCGTTCGACCCGAAAAACCGGCAATCCACATCCGCGCAGGATCTCGGTCGCCTTGCTCGCCCACGGCGATTGCGTGCCAATACGCGGCACCACAAACACGGTCGCTGGTGCGGCTTCAGTGGCGGTGGGGCGCGCCTGCAGGACGCGACCGAGTTGCTCGGTCTGCGTCGCAGTCAAAGCATCGGCGTCAACGAAATAGACGTAGTCGGCCGCACACGCGTCGGCTGCCGTGTCAATCGAAGGTAGGAGTTGCCGCATCAGGCGGCGGCGGCGAAAGCCGGATAGGGCCTCTCGGCCCTCAAAAACAATCATGTCTGCGCGCAATCGCAGGCGGTGGGCCGCATAGGATAACGGAAGCGCCGGGGCGAACAGCCCGGCGCCAACCCATCTTGCTGCGAATCAGCCAGCCATTGGGAGCTAATGAGCCTATTTAATCGGCGGATTCGCCAACTGTTCAAGCCGTGCCAGCATCTGCTCAGGCGGCAAGTACCCACCCAGCTGGGTGCCGTCTGCGGCGATCACCATGGGTGTCCCGCTGACACCGATACGATTGCCCAGTGCGTAATCCGCTTCAACGGGGTTGGGGCATTCCTTGCGGTCGAGTGGCTTGTCTGCCTTGGCATCGGTAAGCGCCTGTCTGCGGTCATCGGAGCACCACACCGAAACCGCCTTTTCCCAAGACTGTGAGCCTGCCCCCGCGCGTGGAAAGAACATGTACTCGACGCCGATGCCCAGCGCGTTGTAAGCCGACATTTCCGAATGCATCTTCTTGCAGTAACCACAATCAATGTCGGTGAAGACAGTAACGACATACTTTGTTTCTGGCGTGGTGAAAGAAATCTTCTGCTTGGGATCGACATCCTTCAATGCGCTGCGGCGAAGCTGCGCGCGGCTGCCCTCGGTGAGATCGATGCGGGTCGCAACGTCGTACAGATTCCCCTGCAGCAGATACTTGCCGTCTTCGCTGACGTAGACGATTTGCCCAGACAACACGACCTCGTAAAAGCCAGGCAACTTCGCTTCAGCGATGCTGTCGATGGTGGCGTTGGGCACCAACGAGCTGATTGCTGCGCGGACTCGCGCATCATCCAAGCCAGCCGCTTGGGCGGAAAAAGCAAAGGCGGCCAATACGGCCGCGGCCAGAGTGCGGGTCATCGAGATTCCTGGTCGGGCGCGGTTCGGGCAACCGCAGTGCGGGTGCGACCACGTGTTTTGGAAAGAGTTCCCGGACTCGCATTGAATAGCTGCTGAAGGCCACACGACCATGCGTCACGGGTATATCGGCATCGCTGATGCTCCTTTCACGCCACGCGCCGACGGCTGGAGCATGCCTACATCCTCCCAGGAGCCAGGCCATGCCCCCGCAGCCGGCTGTTCGCCCCGCGCAATCGCTTGATCTGCTCATCCCCGAACTGTTGGACGGTGGTCGCCAGCAGCTGCTTGATCAATTGGTGGCTGGACTCGATGCGCCTGCTTTGCAGTGGTTGTCGGGCTACATGGCCGGCGTCGCCAGCGGCCGCGTCACCAGCCTAGCTGCGCCGATCAGCAAACCTGCGGGCATTCGCCTCACTGTCTTGTACGGCTCGCAAACCGGCAACGCGAGACGCTTGGCCGAACGCATCGGCCGGCGGGCGACAGATGCCGGTCTCGATGTGCGCGTAATCGCGACGGGAGACTATGCGCGGCAGGAATTGGCCGCCGAGCGTCTGCTGCTGGTGGTCATCAGCACCCAGGGCGATGGCGATCCGCCGGAAGACGCGCAGGGCTTTATCGAGTTTCTGAGCAGCCGCCGCGCACCTGCCCTGCCCGCTTTGAAGTACTCGGTGTTGGCGTTGGGTGACTCAAGCTATCCGCAGTTTTGCGTGGTGGGCCGCAAGCTCGACCAGCGCTTGGCCGAACTCGGCGCGCAGCGTTTTGCAGATCGCGCCGACGCCGATGTGGAAATCGACCTGATCGCGGCGCCTTGGATCGATGGCGCGCTCACCCGTATCAAGGAGATCGCCGAACCGACGCCGGCAATAAGCGCCACGGTCACCGCTTTGCGTCCAGCCGGATCCGGCTGGAGTCGTGAACGCCCGTTCGCGGCCGAACTATTGGAGAACCAACGCGTCACCGCGCGCGACGCCAGCAAGAACGTGCGTCATCTGGAGATTTCGCTGGCCGGCGCAGGCTTGAGTTACCAGCCCGGCGATGCGCTTGGCGTGTGGCCACGTAATCCCGCGCCGCTGGTGAGCGAGGTTTTGCAGGCAACGGGGCTCAACGGCGAGCACGTCGTCGAAGTTGGCGGTCGCAGCTTGCCGTTGGCAACATGGCTGACAGAAGAGCGTGAACTGACTCGACTGAGCCGACCGCTGCTTCTCGCTCACACTGAGCGCAGCAACGACAGCGATCTGCGGCAAGCAGCCGACTCCGATTCCGCCCGCCTTCTGCGCGAATATCAGCCGATCGACCTGTTGCGTCGACACGCGGCGGTCTGGTCAGCACAGGAGTTGGTCGCGGCGCTGCGTCCGATCACGCCGCGTTTGTATTCCATCGCGTCCAGCCCGTCGGTTGTCGGCGAAGAAGCGCATCTGACCGTGGCCCGCGTGGGCTATGAGTTTGCTGGCTTCAGCCATCTGGGCGCCGCTTCCAGCCACCTTGCGGATGCCAACGACGGCGACCGCCTGCGCGTGTTCATCGAGCCGAATATCCGCTTTCGCCTGCCCAGCGACAGCGGCCGCGACATCATCATGATTGGTGCTGGCACCGGCGTCGCGCCCTATCGCGGTTTTCTGCAGGAGCGAATCGCAAGTGGCGCCACTGGCCGCAACTGGCTTGTTTTTGGTGAGCGGCAAGCGCGCAACAGCTTTTTGTATCAGCTGGAATGGCAGGACGCGCTCAAGCGCGGCGGCTTGCAGCGGATTGATCTCGCCTTTTCGCGCGATCAAGCCGCCAAGCGTTATGTGCAACACGCCATTGCCGATTCGGGCAGTGAGCTATGGGCGTGGATCGATGCGGGTGCCACCGTCTATGTCTGCGGCGACGCCACCGCGATGGCACCGGACGTACACGCCGCTCTGATTGCTGTACTCGAAACCCACGCTGGCAAATCCAACGAGGACGCGGCTGCGTATCTGAGCGAGATGACCGACCAGCGCCGTTATCTGCGCGACGTCTACTAACTTTCATGCAGTGGGGAGACCGCACCCCGCCGCATGAAAGTTAGCCAAGGCGTGCTCCCTAACCCCTCCCCAGCCCTCCCCGAACATCGGGGAGGGAGTCAGGCCGAAGCCGAACCCGAACGACTTTCACGATGAGTCTCGCCCTCATGAGCGTCCCCGTAACCACTGCATTGACCGACGTCGAGCGCATCAAGTCCGCCAGTCGCTTTCTGCGCGGCACGCTGCTGGAAAGCCTGGCCAACCCGGTCACCGGCGGGTTGTTTGATGACGACACTCAACTCATCAAGCTGCACGGCAGCTATCAGCAGGATGATCGCGACATTCGCGACGAACGGCGTCGGCAAAAGCTTGAGCCGGCCTACAGTTTCATGATCCGTACCCGCTTGCCGGGCGGCGTGTGCACGCCGGCGCAATGGTTGGCGATGGATGATCTGGCCGGCCGCTACGCCAATGGCAGTCTGCGGCTGACGACGCGCCAGGCGTTTCAGCTGCACGGCGTCATCAAGAGCGATTTGAAGACCACCATCGCGGCTATGAACGCCGTCCTGATCGACACCATCGCCGCTTGCGGTGACGTCAACCGCAACGTGATGTGCGCCAGCAATCCGGTCGAAACACGTGCGCATGCACTGGTGCAGGAATGGGCGATCAAGCTGTCAGAACACCTGCTGCCGCACAGCCGCGCGTATCACGAGATCTGGCTGGACGGCGAGAAGGTGGAAGGTGGCGAGTCGGAGCCGATCTACGGACCTACCTATTTGCCGCGCAAGTTCAAGGCCGCGATTGCCGTTCCGCCGATCAACGATGTTGATCTGTATTCGAACGATCTCGGCTTCATTGCCATCATCGAGAACGGCGAACTGCTCGGCTTCAACCTGGCCGTCGGCGGTGGCTTGGGCAGCACGCATGGCGACGCCAACACCTACCCGCGTTTGGCCGATGTGGTCGGCTTTCACGCGCCTGATCAGCTGCTGGCATTTGCCGAGGCAGTGGTCACCACCCAGCGCGATTTTGGTGATCGCAGCAGTCGCAAACAGGCGCGCTTGAAGTACACGATTGATCGCATGGGCTTGCACGTGTTCGTCGCCGAGATCCAGCGCCGAGCGGGCGTGACCCTGCAGCCCAGCCGCGCCATTGCCTTCGAGCACAGCAGCGACCGTCCGGGTTGGGTGCAAGGCTTTGATGGCCGCTGGCACCTGACCCTGCATCTGGATAGCGGGCGGATTGCCGATGCTCTTGCCGCGACCCAACGCAGCGGCTTGAGGGCCATCGCCGAGATCCATCAGGGCGAGTTCCGCATCACTCCCAACCAGAACCTCATCATCGCCAACGTCAGCGAAGACGCGCGTGCGGGCATCGAGGCGCTGGTTGCGCAGCATGGTCTCGATGGCCATCTTCGTCACAGCGGCTCACGGCTTGCCGGCCTCGCTTGCGTCGCCCTGCCCACTTGCCCGTTGGCGATGGCCGAGGCCGAGCGCTATCTGCCGACCTTCCTGGACCGCTTCGATGCGGCGCTGGCCGCGCATGGTTTGGCGCAAGACACCATTCGCGTGCGCATCACCGGCTGCCCCAATGGCTGCGCGCGACCGTGGCTGGCCGAGGTGGGTTTGATCGGCAAGGCACCCGGCCGCTACAACCTGTACTTGGGCGCCGATATCGCCGGGCGCCGCCTGAATACGCTGTATCGCGAGAATCTCGACGAAGACGCGATCTTTGCTGCACTGGCTCCGCTGTTTGCGCGCTACGCCGCCGAGCGTTTTGGCGCCGAGCCGTTCGGCGATTTCATTTGCCGCGCGGGTCTGCCTGAGATCCCAAAAGTGAACGTCAGCTCCGGAGCAGCCGCATGAGTTGCCTGGCCTTGGTTGCAACGAGCATCGACCTGGCGACCGAGCTTGCCGCTGATGCGCACGCGCTGCACGCTCGCAGCGAGCACTTGGAAAGCCTGAGCGCCGAGGCGCGGGTGGAATGGGCGCTGCAACATCTGCCCGCCATCCACGTGCTGTCGTCCTCTTTTGGCGCGCAGTCCGCGGTCGCCTTGCATCTGCTTGCCAGCCGCGCGCCAAAGACACCCGTGGTGCTGATCGATACCGGTTACCTGTTTCCCGAGACCTACCAGTTCATCGATCAACTGCGTGATCGTTTCGATCTGAATCTGCATATCTACCGCAGTCACTTGAGCCCGGCGTGGCAGGAAGCACGCTTCGGCAAGTTGTGGGAACAGGGGCTGCAAGGCATCGAGCGCTACAACGACTTGAACAAGGTCGAGCCGATGCAGCGTGCTTTGACGGATTTGCGCGCCGGCACCTGGTTCGCCGGACTGCGTCGCAGTCAATCCAGCACGCGCCGCAAGATCGACGTGCTGGAGCATCGCGACGGACGCTTCAAGGTTCATCCCTTGGCTGATTGGTCCGACCGCGACGTCGGTCGCTATCTGAGCCGTCACCAGTTGCCTTATCACCCGCTGTGGGACGCCGGTTACATCTCCATCGGCGATGTCCACACCACCCGCCCCTGGGCCGACGGCATGGCCGAAGGCGACACCCGATTTTTTGGACTGAAGCGGGAGTGCGGAATCCACGGATTGGAAGGCTGAGTCGCAGCACTGGCCCATGTGGACCTCAGCTTGCTGTGCCGCCTTTACGCACCTGTGGGAGCGCCGGAAGGCACGATTGGTGTGTCCGGCGCAGGCCTATCGCGGCTTCCGGCGCTCCCCCAACAGCCAAGATTGCCGCGAGGCATGATTGGTAGCGGGTTCATGTTCAACACCCGCCACTACGACGGCGTCTTAGGCTCGGGGCGAACGGTCAATCCATCGCCAAAATGATCGGCATTGAAGCAATTCTCTGCATTCCACCAACACCGAGCGATTCAATCAGGCGATTCAATCAGGCGCTCCAATCAGGCGATTCAATGAGGCGATCCAATCAGGCGATTCGATGAGGCGATTCAATCAGGCGATTCAATCAGGCGATTCGATGAGGCGATTCTATGAGGCGATTCGATGAGGCTATCCAATCAGGCAGCCCACTCCGCGCTCGTCTCCCACGCCGCTGGTGGCCAGTGCGGGATGCTGCCGGGAACGATGACGGCGCTCTTGTCTCCGGCCAACCAATGCCGCAAAGCGATGCGATCAATATGCGGTGCGAGTGCGCTCAACACCGCAATAATCGGTCGACTCAGACGCCGATCCGGGCGCAATAGCAACCACGTGGTGCAAGGCCCAAACAGCGGTTGCAGCGATAAAGTCTTCAGGTCGGCGGCGTCCTCGGGGCGGATCGCCATTTGCGCGAGGATGCCGACGCCCAAGCCAGCGCGAACATAGCCTTTGATCAGATCGGCATCGGGCGCGGTCAGCCCGACTTGTGGCTTCAAGCCGTCCGCGGCAAAGCGCTTTTGCAAGCTCGATCCGGGCAACAGGGTGGAGTCGTAGCTGACCAGAGGATGCTCGGCCAGCTGCGCCAAGGAAGGCGCACCCACATCAGCCAAGGGATGCTTGGCCGGCACCACGGCGACCAGGTCCCAGCGATACACCGGCAACGCCAACCCCTCGGGGGCCTCGTCGTTGGAGGTGCTGATCAGACCGATGTCGGCGGTGCCGCGGGTCAAGCGATCAATGACGTCCTCGCGCTCAGCGGGATGAATGCGCAGCATCAGCTCCGGCAATTCGCGACGCACCCGACCCAAGGCCTGCGGCAGCACGAAGCGCGCCTGCGTGTGCGTGCAGGCGATCATCAGACTGCCGCGGGTATCGGTGCGCAGTGACTCGGCGAGGATGCGGATATTGGCCGCTTCGCTCAGCATGTTGCGGGCGCGCTCGACTACTTCGGCGCCTTCTGGCGTCAGCGAATCCAAGCTCTTTCCGCGCCTGAGAAACAAAGCGAATCCCAGCTCGTCTTCCAGCTGTTTGAGCTGCTTGCTCAGCCCCGGTTGGGTCGCATGCACGCGCTCGGCGGCCAAGGTGATGTTGAGGCCGGCGTCGACAATGGCGACGAGATAGCGGAGCTGGGCGAGCGTCATGCCGATGTTCCTGAACGTGAATCCTGACTGCTGCGGCGCAGCATCAAGCAATGTAGGCAGCCATCTGTCGCGCGTCCAGTGTTCGTCCATAACATTCGGTTATATCGCAGCGCGGCTGGATCATTTTCCGCCGGCCTGCCGGGCGTCTAGCGTGCGCTGCATCTGCTTGCCTGGCCGCAACCATGCGTTATTACCCGGTTTTTCTTGATGTGCGCGACCGCC
>JBBQQV010000002.1:0-28358 GCA_038215505.1 Lysobacterales bacterium | reverse complement strand
GGCGGCGGCTTGGTCAATGGGCCACCAGCGCGGCTCTGCGCCCGCTTGGCGCAGCGCTTCCGAGTAGAAATCAAGCGCATCCATGCTGTCGAAACTCGAGGCCGTCACGAAGCCGATTTTCGGCACGCCGCCAGCTCGCTTGGCCGCCGCTGCGACGAACGCACGCAGGATGTCGGCACCGGCCAGATCGCGGCTGTGCTTCAGCGAAACCTGCTCCCGAATTCGCGTGCCCGCTGAATCCAGTTGCGGCTGCTCCAGGGCCGACAGAATTGCGCCACGCTCAGCATCATCTAGGCGCTCCCACAGCGGTGACGGCGAGCAGGCCGAAGACGTCGTGCGGCGTTGGCAGACCTTTGCGAACAGGTCGTAAACAGCGCCCTCATCCAGGGCCTTTTTGCCCTCAATCCGAGCGGCCATTTGCAGCCAAACGCGCACCGCCTCGACGCGCTCTGACGGCTGCTTTGACCACACGAGTGGGTCCGTAGCCAAGGCGATGCCAACGGCATCAATTCGATAGCTGGAAGTCGTGCGACCAGCTGCCAGATGCGCCGATTGTGCGCAGTGTTTCGTCGCCAAGCCGCTGCAGATATTCAACGCGCCACCGGCCAAAAACAGATCCGTGGTCGGATGCGTCGGCGACGCCGTTTCGTCGGCATGCCCGGCCGCTATCGCGGGGCAAGCCAAGACCGCTCCGACAACCACGAAAAACCGACGAATCAAGCCCAGGCGCACACGTCGAAATGAGGTAGGCATTGTTGCTGCTCGGTCGCTGAATGTCTTTTCATCCTGACACGAGCAGGCTGTCGGCTGTCGAAACTGTCAAAAAAAGCGCTTGACAAACGCCACATTCGTAGCGCAGATTTTTGCCCGCCGCTCCAGTATGAGCGACCACGCTCAAGGCTTTCGATGATCCGCAACATCACGCAATTCCGCATCGAGGGGTTTTACCTCTCCGAATGGTGGGACGAGTAGCGCCCTAAGGCCTCCGCCGCTGGCATTTTGGCCAGTGCGCTCGTTTGCTTGTTGTTGACTCTGCCTGCCCGGCAGCTTCCCCCGAATACGCCGCTTCGCGCCTCGGCACAGACCGAGCCGTGGCCTCGTTGGAGATCGTCATGTTCGCCACCATCCGTCACCCTCGGCGGCCGCTGTATGCGGCTGTGTTGCTCTGCCTTGCCTCGCCGCTTTTGCTGACCGCCGCCCACGCGCAGTCGGCGGATGAAACCGAGGCCGCCAAACTCGATTCCATCGTCGTCACCGGCTCCAATTTGAAGGGCGTCGATCTCGAAGAATCACAACCTATCGTCATCATCGATGCCGAGCAGATTCGCGAATTCGGCGCGGTGTCCGCCAGTGATTTGCTCAAGCAGATCAGCGCCAGCGCCGGCGGCACTGGCAACTTCAGCACGGCCAACTCGGGCGCCCTGCAAGCCGATGCGCCAGCGGGCAGCGCGGGCGCATCGCTACGCGGCTTGGGCACCGCCTCGACGCTCACCTTGGTCAACGGTCGTCGCGTGGCCTCATCGTCGTTTGCCAATGGTTCGGAAAACTTCGTCGACTTGAACGCGATTCCCATCGCCGCCATTGATCGCATCGAAGTGTTGACCACGGGCGCATCGGCCGTATATGGCGCGGATGCGGTCGCCGGTGTCGTCAACTTTGTCCTGCGGCGCGATTTTGAAGGCCTACGCCTGTCGGCAAGCGCTGGGGATTCTGAGGCCGATACGGATGAGTCGCGCTTTAACGCCAACCTGATCGGCGGCTTCGTCGGCGAACAGGCGCGGGCGATGTTGGTGGTCGATGCCTTCCAGCGCAACGCCTTGTACGACCGAGATCGCGCGATCACCGCCGTCGAGCCACGACCCTCGCAACAGGGCGTGTATCCCAGCTTCAACGATCTGTTCGCGCAGGAGTTTGATCTGGTGGAAGCCGGCTGCCCCGACGCGCAGCGCTTTGATGGCCGCCCCGGCTTTCCGATCAGTCGCTTTGGCGCCTACTGCGCAGTCAATCGCAATGCCTTCACCGCCACCGACCCGGAAACCCGCCGCTTCGGTGCCTACGGCACCTTCAGCTACACGTTTGCCAACAACACCGAATACTTCGCCGAGCTTGCCCTGCAACGCAATACGTCCAGCGCCGACAGCGCGCCCGCACCGTGGAGCGAAGAGCCAGTATTCCTGGATCATCCCGGCATTCCCGCCGAACTGCGCGCACGGCTCATCGCGGCGGGTGCCGATCCGGATTTTGAAGTGTTTGGTTTCGGCCGTTTTCCCGATGCGCGCACGTTGGAAGTCACCACCGAAAACTGGCGCTTACTGAACGGCTTGCGCGGCGTAGTGGGAGACTGGGACTGGGAAACCACGGCCACCGCCTCCAACAGCGATTCGCGCCAAGAAGCCACCGCCGGCATCTACAACGTGGCCCGCATTCGCGCCGGCTTGCTCGGTGAGTTGTGCGCCGACGGCCGCACCACCTGCTCGCCGCGATCCGGCGGTCTGTATTACGACCCCTTCAACGGTCAAACCCGCAACAGCCAACAAGTGTTGGACCTGGTCCGCGAGCAGGTGCCACGCGATGGCGAATCCGAGCTGTATGCCTGGGACGCCAAGTTCGCTGGCAATTTTGGCGAAGTGGCCGGTGGGCCGATTGCTTGGGCCTTGGGTGCCGAAGCGCGCCGCGAAGAAATCAGCGACCGGCCGTCACCGCTCGCCACGCTCAATCGCGTTACCGGCGAAGTGCCGGTGTATGGCTTTGGCTCGACCGCAGTGAGCGCCAGTCGCAACCAATGGGCGATCTACGGCGAGAGTTTTTTGCCGCTCACCGAGACCTTTGATGTGCGCATCGCCGGTCGTTACGACCACTACAGCGACTTCGGCGGTGACTTCAATCCGGCGGCCAGCTTTCGTTTCAAGCCCACCGACAATTATGTGATCCGCGGCGGCTGGAACAGCTCGTTCCGCGCGCCGTCACTGGCTCAGGTCGGCGCTGGCTTGACCTTGAGCTCGGGCGCAGTGCCATGCTCGCAAGGTTCCGAGTTCTTCGGGTCCTTCTGCGCTGGCTTCAGCGGCGATGACGGCTATCTGTCAGAGATCTACGGCAATCCGGATCTTGAGGCCGAAACCTCAGAGGCCTACTACATCGGCAACGCCTTCAACATCACCGACAACACCACGCTTACCGTCGACTACTGGAGTTTCGATCAGCGCGACCTGGTCGACATCGACGATCTGGAACTGTTTCGGCGTGCGCTTACCGATCCCAGCCTGATCTTCCGTACCGCCAATCTGCCAAGTGGCACGCTGGGTATCGGCATTCGCAACGGCGCGATTGGCGGCAACGTAGATCAAGTCAACCTGCAACTGATCAACGTCGGTCAGCAGAAAACCGATGGTATCGACATTCGCCTCGATCATCGGTTTGACGAACAGGACTGGGGCCAGTTGACCTGGCAAAACGACGCTACGTGGGTCAACTCGTTCAAGCGCAGCGAGTCGTGCTCGGCTGATGCCGTCAGCACGCGACGCGGCGCAGGCGAGTGTCGCGACGGCCAGCGGCTGGTGGAGCGAGTCGGTGAGTTCCGTTATCCGGAATGGACGGTCAACACCGGCTTCCGCTATTCCTACGGCGACTTTTTCGCGCGCTTCTTTGCCAATTACATCGACGGCTTTTTTGATGACGATCAGCGCGACGGCGTGCCGGCCGATCGCAAAGTGGCCTCGTGGACGACGCTCAATCTGACCGTGGGCTGGGATATCAGCGAGCAACACTCGGTGGATCTGTCGATCAAAAATCTGGCCGATCGTGACCCGCCGCTGGCCTTGGGTTCGGCAGAGAATGTGGATCTCTACAACCACAACTCACTCGGCCGCTTCTTCACCTTGAACTGGGTGTATCGGTTGTAGCTCAGTCGCAACGCGACGAGCCCGCGAACGCCAAAGCGCATGCAAGCGCTTTGGCCGGAATTCTGGGCGCAACTACCTTTACCGCAAGTCGCGTACCTTCACCCCAACCCCTTTTCCAAGAGGAGAGGGGCTCACCTCGTGCCAAAGGCACCTTCCGCATGACCACCACCCGCCGCTTCGAAGCACCCGACACGCTATTGATTCTGCTCGCCTTGCTGGCGTTGGCAGCGTTGCTGGTGCCTTGGCTGCCGGCCGGTTATTTCCTCGATGACGGCCCGGTGGCGCTTGAGCGCTATCGGGTTGCCGAGCAATCGCTGTCGATCCACTTGTTCGCTAGCGGCGAAGGTGTTGGATTTCTCAACGCACCGTTTGAGGGCTTCACCTCTGGCAATCGCAGCAGCGCAGCAATTGGCATCATCGCCTTCGTGCTGTTGGTGGGTGGCGCGTTTGGAGTCATTCGCCAAAGCGGTGCGATTGACCGCGGCGTCGCCCGCCTGGTGGCACTCACTGGTGACCGTCCGCCACTGCTGCTGGCCAGCTTGTTTGTGACTTTTTCATTGGGCGGCGCGGTGTTTGGCATGGGCGAGGAAACCATCGCCTTTCTCGCCTTGCTGGTGCCGCTGTTGGATCGCTACGGCTATCCGCGCGAGGTCGGAGTGATGATTACTTACCTCGCCAGCCAGATTGGATTTGGCACCTCTTGGATGAATCCGTTCAGCGTGGCGATCGCGCAAGGCATCGCCGGCTTGCCGCTGCTATCGGGCGCGCCATTTCGGATCGTGATGTGGATGGTATTCACCGCCATCGGAGTGATATTCGTACTGCGCTACGCCGCACGCCATCGGCAACCGGCGGCCGAAGCCGCCTTGAGCGACAGCGCAGAACCCCTGCAATGGGTGGATCGAACCATTCTGGCGGCGATTCTGGCGACGGTGGCATGGATCGTCTGGGGCGTGGTGGCTGGCGGCTACTACATTCCAGAAATCGCCAGCCAGTTCGTTACCTTGGGGCTGGTCTGCGGTGTGCTGGCGGTGCTTGCTGGCCGCCTGACCGCCAATGCTGCGGCCGCCGCTTTCACCGAAGGCGTGCGCCAGCTGGTGCCCTGCGCCTTGGTGATTGCGCTGGCCAAGGGCCTGTTGCTGCTGCTCGGCGGCGCCGATCCACACCAGCCATCGGTGCTCAACAGCTTGCTGTTTGCGCTCGCCAGCGGACTGCAAGGCTGGCCGACCTTGCTGGCGGCCGAAGGCATGTTGGCCGCGCAAGCCACCTTCAATCTGTTTGTCACCTCCGGCAGCGCGCAAGCCGCCATCACCATGCCGCTGATGGCGGGCTTGGGCGACCTGGTGGGAGTGACCCGGCAAATTGCGGTGCTGGCATTTCAACTCGGCGATGGCTTCACCAATCTGATCACCCCGGTATCGGCGGCGATGATGGGCGCGCTGGGCGTCGCTGGCGTGTCTTACACGCACTGGCTGCAAAGCATCTGGCGCTTTGTGCTGCTGTTGCTCGGCTGCGCCGCCATCACGGTCGCCATCGCGGTCGCGATCAACCTTTCATAAGCGACCTTTCGTAAGGACTCCCATGCTCACTTTGATCTCGCGGGCGGACGTCTACGCCCCCGCGCCGCTGGGCCTTTGCGATGTGTTTATCGCCGACGGCCGCATCGCTGCGATCGCATCGCACATTGATCCGCGCGGCATCGATGATTGCCTGCAGCGCATCGATGCGGATGGTGCCGTGCTGGTGCCAGGTCTGGTCGACAGCCTGGTGCATCTGTCTGGTGGTGGCGGCGAAGGCGGATTCGTCAGCCGCACAGCGCCACTTCTGGCCGAAGACGCCCTGCGCGCCGGCGTCACCACCCTGATCGGCGCGCTTGGCACCGATGATGTCACCCGCAGCCACGCCGACCTCTTGGCCCACGCGCGCGCGCTGTGCGCACATGGCTTGTCAGCGTATGCGCTGAGCGGCTCGTACCGCGTGCCGCTTTGCACCGTCACAGGGTCATTGCGCGATGACCTGGTGCTGATCGCCGACCTCATCGGCGTCGGCGAAATCGCCATCGCCGACCATCGCGGCTCGCAACCCAGCGCCGCCGAATTGGCACGCATCGCCGCGGATGCGCGGGTCGGCGGCATGCTCGCCGGCAAGGCCGGCACGGTGTTGATCCACGTCGGTGATGGCAGCGAAGGATTAGCCTTGTTGCAGCAGGTCTGCAGCCAGTTTGAAGTGCCGATCAGCCAGTTCTTGCCGACCCATATCAACCGCAGCGTCGGCTTGCTCAAACAGGGCGTGGCGTGGACCAGACAAGGCGGCAATATCGACCTCACCACCAGCAGTAGCGAGCAATTGGTAGCGGCGGGGGATATTCCTGCTGCGCAGGCCTTGTCAATTCTGCTTGCTCAGGGCACCGATGGCAGTCGTATTGGGATGAGCTCCGACGCGCAAGCCAGCCTGCCCAACTTTGATCGCAACGGCCACTTGCTCGGCATCGACATCGCCGCCATCGGCAGCCTGCTGGCCGCCTTCGCGAGCGCCGTGCATGAGCACGCGATCCCGCTATCCGAGGCACTGCGCACCGTCACCGAAAACCCCGCCCGCTTCTGGGGCCTCGCGCGAAAGGGTCGCATCGAAGTCGGCGCCGATGCCGACCTGCTGCTGCTTGATCCTGCCACGTTGCAAGTGCAGATGACGATGGCGAGTGGGCGGGTGTGGTCGTGGCTCTGAAGGCTTAGGCGCTCAGCTCGACAAGCACCCTGACGGCAACACATCACCTCGCGCCAAGGAGGGCGTCGTTCCCGCGACGCCGCTGTTGGCCTAGGCTGAACGCAAGAGCAGCCGCGCAGGAGCGCGGCCCTCCTTTCTAGATCAACGCAGTTAGCTCACGGCCACGCAGTCCGCTTCAATCTCAACCAACCACGCCGGATTGATCAAGGCTGAAACCTCGACAAAGGTACAGGCAGGTCGAATCAGCCCAAACATTTCGCCGTGCGCACGGGCAGCGTCTTCCCATTGCGCGATGTTGGTGAGCATCACCCGCGTGCGTATGACCGAGTCGAGGCTGAAGCCCGCTTCGGCGATGGCTGCGGCAATGATCTCAAGGCAACGCTTGGTCTGACCATACGCATCGCCGGGCGTGGCTACCGAACCATCAGCGGCAATGGGCGCGGTGCCAGAAACGGCCAGCACGTTGCCGACGCGTACCGCGCGCGAGAAACCGATCTTGGGTTCGTATGCCGATCCGGATGAGATAAGTGTGCGCATGTAGATTGAGTGCCTTACGAATGAGGTTTTGACGGGGATTTATTGGATCGGGGATTTATTGGATCGGGGATTTATTGGGTCGCACCCAGCCAGGTTGGGTGATCTGCTTGGCTCGTGCCAGGGTCAGCTCACCAGCAGGCGCGTCTTTGGTGATGGTCGAGCCGGCACCGATGCTGGCCTCGGCACCGATCACAACCGGTGCCACCAGACTACTGTTCGATCCCACAAATGCGCCATCGCCAATCGTCGTCAGGTGCTTGTTGGCACCGTCATAGTTGCAGGTGATGGTGCCGGCACCGATATTGACGCGCTCGCCGATCCTGGCGTCGCCGAGATAACTCAAGTGATTGGCCTTGCTGCCACGGCCAAGCGAAGTTTGCTTGGTCTCGACGAAATTGCCGACGTGCGCCTGCGCCGCGAGTTGCGTGCCCGGGCGCAAACGCGCGTAGGGGCCGATCACGCAGTCCTCAGCAATCTCGGCACCGTCGATATCGCAATGTGCATGAACCACGCTACCCGCGGCGATGCGGACGTTGCGCAGCCGACAGAACGGACCGATCCGCACGCCATCGCCGAGCACCACCTTGCCCTCAAAAATCACGTCGACATCGATCTCAATCTCACGCCCGCAGCGAAGCTCGCCACGCACATCCAGACGCGCCGGATCAGCCAGACGCACACCCTCCTGACACAGGGCTTTGGCTTGGCGCAGCTGCCAGCGCCGCTCCAGCTGTGAGAGCTGCCACAGGTCATTGGCACCATCGGCTTCGCCCGGCTCAGCACACGCTGCCGCCACCGCCGCCTCGCCATCACCATTTGCCATCGCGAAGATGTCGGTGAGGTAGTACTCGCCCTGTGCGTTGTGATTCGACAACACCGCCAACCATGCGCGTAAACGCGCAGCCGGGGCGCAGATCACGCCGGTATTGATGCGATTGACGGCGCGCTGTGCCGGTGTCGCATCGCGCTGCTCAACAATCGCGCTCACTCGTCCATTGGTATCCAACAACACGCGACCATAACCAGTCGGGTCGGCCACGCTATCGACCAACACGCCGATGCCAGCTGCCGCCGACGCCAACAATCCATGCAATGTGGGCGTGGTTATCAGGGGTACGTCGGCGTACAACACCAACACGCGGGCGTGATCGGGAATGGCCGGCATCGCCTGCATCACCGCGTGACCGGTACCCAACTGCTGCGCTTGTTCCGCCCAGTGCAGATCGGTCTCGTCAGCAAACGCGGCGCGCACCAAATCTCCACCGTGGCCAAACACAATGTGGATGCCCGCTGCATCCAACTCGCGGGCACGTGCGATGACGTGGGCAAGCATCGAGCGACCAGCAATCAGATGCAGCACCTTGGGCCGCGACGACTTCATCCGCTTGCCCTCACCGGCGGCGAGGATGACGATATGGAGGGGTTGAGTCATGCGTCTACCTTGATCCAATGCAGAGTGGTCGCCGATGAGCGCCGGCCTTCAGTTCCAATCACGTCGCCTTCAAATGGCTTCGCCCTCGACGCCGAGCTCGCTGAATATCGCCGCACGCAAGGCTTGTACTGGCGCGCTGGAAAGTCGGCGTGGGTGGGCGCTGGGCATCTCGGAGCTGGCTTGAGTGCGGGTCGGCTGCGGTGACAGGCGAGCCCGATGCGCACGCTGGATAGCTTCCTCAACGTCATGGGTAATAAGCAAGACTATATGCCGCTCTTCGCCCAGAATGCGCAGCAATTCGTTGTGCTTGCGCAGATTGAGCTAGGCGTCCCGCGCGGAAAATGGCTCCACCATGTACAGAATTTCGGGTTTCACGCGCAAGGCTCGGGCGGCATAAATGTAGAAGGCGAAGAACTCGATGACGGTACCCAATCAAGCTGGCAAACAGAACACGCCTCGGCGAGTTGACGGGGCGCACATCAGATGGATTCATCGAGAGTTAAGAGGCTGCCTGGAAGGTGGCGTAGTTTGACAGCCGATGCGAAGCAGATGCCGTTGCTTCAGCAGTTCCTTTCCAGCGGCACCTCCCACCGGTGAGGGCTGGAAACGGTATCGTTGGGCGCGGGTGGGCGATCAGCAGGACAACTGATCAGAACAAGTAACCACGGACTTTGAGGCACGAGATGGCATCAAGCAGCCCACTTCCAGACTTTCTTTGCATCAGCGAAGTCGACACTGGACCCTTCTTTGCCAGCGAACTTTTTCAACGCAAATTTGGGGGTCCGCCACCCGCCGAACCGCACCATCTCGTGTGTTTCTACCGCGCTCCCACAACGGCCATGCACGTCCTTTGCTACGCCCACTTTCGGCCTTTTGGAGACATCATTTTGGTCGGCGGCGTGTGCACCAACGGCGACTTGCTGCGACAACTGCCCGCCGCACAGCGCGAAGCAGTGACCGCGATCGGCAGCCTTTACTTGCAGGTGCTGAAGTACGGATTTGCGCGCTTCGCAGACCGCTGTGAGGCATTTTTTGGCTACTGCGGCGACGCTCGCGCCGAAGTCGTGAATCTGCAGGCAGGATTCACCAAGACCACCCACCAACATCTGTTGGTCAACTTCCACAAACCGTCCCATGCAGTGATGCAGCGCGCATTGATTGCAAAAGCCGCGGCAATTGGAGCGTTCTAGCCTCGCCTTTCGACCAGTGATCCATGCCGGTGAACCCGTCGCATAAGTGATCAAGCATCACCCTCGAGCAGTTTTCGAAAGGCATCAGGCGAGCGCCAATGATCGCCACACACAAATCGCGGCATGTTCCATCGCTGGCTGGATGGCTCAAGAAATGCCGGAGATGTGCCGAAGACCGCCTTGAGGCCGTGCTTGGCGATCTCGTTGGGAAAGTAATCGGAGCGCAAATAGTGACTCGACTGGCCCCACGGATACGCCATGAATTGCGGCCTTCGTCCCGTCATCTCGCCGATATAGTCATTCGCCAACTCAACTTCAGCGCGCGCCTCGCCCAAGTCTTGCAGCTCGAAGTGCCCTTTTTCCTTGATGAGCGTCTGCGCCAGCGAAGGGTGGTTGTGATCCCAGCTGTGGCTTTCGATGGCAAGCATTCCCTGCTCAGTGGCAGGCCGCCACCAGTCATCACCCCACCAACCCAGCGATAGGAAATCCTTGGTGTCGAGTTCGGCACGTGCAGTTGGAGAAGCGATCACAAAGCTGCTTGCATGCACGCGCGTTTGGGTAGTTCTGTAGCGGCTTGCAAACTCAAGCAGAATGTTCAGAAAACTGATTTGTGGCCCATACGTCGGGTGCACAACATCGCGCGCATCGAGCGCGCCGCCATCATCAAACGTGATTGCCGCCAAGCGCGCATCAGCCAATGATTGGGATTCCCACGCACTGACCAGATCAGCCAGCGGGACTATTTCAAAACCCGCTTGGTCCAAGCTGCAAAGATCCTGTGCCAAAGCGACATGGTCGTTGTTGGCGTAGTCATTCCCGAGCACGTTCATCGAGTGGTAGGTCAGAACCAATCCGGGCATAGCCTTTCCCTACTTTAGTATTGCAATGGTCGGTGCTGGGTGCGGCGACAATTGGTGTCCAGGCAACTGCAAGGCACAGTCGCTGCGGCACGGATTGTCAGTGTTTTTTTTTGATCAACCCCGACTACTGCGAGGCATCGCAGAGACAGTGGGCGTGTTCCAGTCGCGAGCGGGACCGGCGCATTACCCGTTCACCGCAGAATTGGATCAGCGCACGAAGGGTGACATCTCGCCCAGAAATCTCAAATTCAGCGCAGCAGGCTAGCCCAGAAAAACAAACGCCGGCTTTGAGCCGGCGCTGTTGAAGGCTTCGAGCAAAGACTTGCGTCAGTGCTTGAGGTTCTTGCGCAGGCGGTCCAGCGCTTGGCCTTGGGCAAGTGCCTGGACCAGTTCTTGCTGCGCCTTGGCGAGTTCGATTGGATCACCCGCTTTCGCGACCATACGCTCGGCCTCTTCCTTGGCCTTGAGTACCGACGCCTCGTCGAGGTCACCACCGCGGATGGCGGTATCGGTAAGCACAGTCACCACCTGTGGCTGCACCTCGAGGATGCCCCCGGAGACGTAGAAAACCTGCTCTTCGCCACCCGGCAGGATCACCCGCACTTGCCCCGGCTTGAGCCGGGTAATCAAGGGTGCGTGCCGCGGTGCAATACCGAGCTCACCCATCTCGCCAGTGGCAATGACCATCTCGACCAGGCCGTGGAAGATTTCCTGCTCAGCGCTGACGATGTCGCAACGAATAGTGCTTGCCATGTGGATTCCTGCGTAGGGCGGGTCTTGGACCCGCCGCTCGGCGTGATTCGGTGACTGCCTTGGTGCGTCCGAGACGCACCGTACGGCTCATTTGAAATCGATGATCAGGCCTTCTCAGCCATCTTCTTCGCCTTCTCAAACGCTTCGTCGATGCCACCGACCATGTAGAACGCCTGCTCGGGCAGGTGGTCGCATTCGCCTTCGACAATCATCTTGAAGCCGCGAATGGTCTCTTTCAGGGTCACGTACTTGCCCGGCGATCCGGTGAACACCTCGGCCACGTGAAAGGGCTGGCTGAAGAAGCGCTCGATCTTGCGCGCGCGCGAGACCGCTTGCTTGTCTTCTTCGGACAGCTCGTCCATGCCGAGGATGGCGATGATGTCCTTCAACTCTTTGTACTTTTGCAGGGTCGACTGCACTTTGCGCGCGGTGTCGTAGTGCTCGTGACCAATCACGTTCGGATCAAGCTGACGTGAGGTGGAGTCGAGCGGATCGACCGCCGGATAAATGCCCAAGGAGGCAATGTTTCGTGACAGCACGACGGTCGCGTCCAAATGCGCGAAGGTCGTTGCTGGGGAGGGATCGGTCAAGTCGTCGGCGGGCACGTAAACCGCCTGGATGGACGTGATCGAGCCAGTCTTGGTCGAAGTGATGCGCTCTTGCAACACGCCCATTTCTTCGGCCAAGGTCGGCTGGTAACCCACCGCAGACGGCATACGGCCAAGCAACGCCGATACTTCGGTGCCGGCCAAGGTGTAGCGGTAGATGTTGTCGACGAAGAACAGAATGTCGCGGCCGCGGCCGGTTTCCGGGTCGATATCGTCGCGGAAGTACTCGGCCATGGTCAGCCCGGTCAGTGCCACGCGCAGACGGTTGCCCGGTGGCTCGTTCATTTGGCCGTACACCATCGCCACTTTGTCGAGGACGTTGGAGTCCTTCATCTCGTGATAGAAATCGTTGCCTTCGCGGGTACGCTCACCCACGCCAGCGAACACCGACAGGCCTTCGTGCGCCTTGGCGATGTTGTTGATGAGTTCCATCATGTTGACGGTCTTGCCGACGCCGGCGCCACCGAACAGGCCAACCTTGCCGCCTTTGGCGAACGGGCACATCAGATCGATGACCTTGATGCCGGTTTCCAGCAGCTCGTTGGCTGCGGCTTGATCTTCATACGACGGTGCCGAGCGATGGATTTCCCAACGGTCGGTGGTGGCCACGGGGCCAGCTTCGTCGATCGGATCACCAAGCACGTCCATGATGCGACCCAAAGTTTCCTTGCCGACTGGCACCGAGATGCCGCGACCGGTGTTATTGGCGATCAGATTGCGACGCAGGCCATCGGTAGAGCCCAGAGCAATGGTGCGGACGATTCCGTCACCCAGCTGTTGCTGGACTTCCAGGGTGATCTGCGTGCCATCGATCTTCAGCGCGTCGTAAATCTTTGGCACCGACTCTCGCGGAAACTCGACGTCGACGACGGCGCCGATGATCTGTACGACCTTGCCTTGATTGCTCATCACTACTTCCTCGATGTTGATGCTTCGCGGCTCGCGCACTATTGGCGCAAACCCAATTGTTTTCAAATCAGCTCACAGAGCAGCTCACCGAGCGAATCCGCGATCTCCGTGTGCTGCGGAACCGGTGCCTGACGGCCGTTGCCGCTGTTGGCGCAAATTCGTGCCTTCCGCCATGTCGCACCAACATGCACCCTTGCTTTGTAAGTTCCTTGCCGAAGTCCCGTCGCTTCACGCCACATCCAGCAGCAGGGGCTTGACCTGTGCATGGCTGGGAGGCTGCGCGCCAAAATCCGCGATCAAGCGATACGCGTCATCAATATTTGCTTCCAATTCTTGCCGCGAATGCCCTTGGCTGAACACGCGCAGCCCTTCTTTTAATCTGCCGACAAGCCACTCTCCATCTTGCCAATATTCGAGCGAGAACTGGTGCTTCATGAGACCCTCCTTAAACCGCCGCCGCGCCGCCCACAATCTCGGAAATCTCTTGTGTGATCGCCGCCTGCCGCGCCTTGTTGTAGATCAGGTTCAAGGTTTCAATCAGTTTGCTGGCATTGTCGCTGGCGGCCTTCATGGCGACCATTCGGGCCGCATGCTCGCTGGCCTGGTTCTCCAGCACGGCCTGATACACCAAGGACTCGACATAACGCGTCAGCACGCTATCCAACACCGTTTGCGCGTCGGGCTCGTAGATGTAGTCCCACTCGTGTTTGTCTTCCAGCGACTCCGACGGCGGCAACGGCAGCAGCTGGTCCTGCATCGGACGCTGCGCCATGGTGTTGATGAAATCGTTGTAGCAGAGGAAGACGCGATCACAGCGACCTTCGCTGTAGGAGTCGAGCATCACCCGGATCACGCCGATCAGCTGCTCGACCCGCACCTTTTCGCCCAAATGGCTGACTGAGCCCAGCATTTCGACCTTCAGACGACGAAAAAACGCGGTCGCCTTTTGACCAATGCATACCAGCTGAATGCCGACGCCTTTCTCTTGCCACTGGCGCATGTCGACCAGCAAACGCCGGAACATGCCCGAATTCAATCCGCCGCACAGTCCACGATCTGTCGAAACGATGATGTAGCCGACCCGCTTGACCTCGGGGCGATCCGCCAAAAACGGATGCACATACTCCGAATTGGCCTTGGCGATGTGTCCGATCATCTGCTTCATCAGCCGCGCGTATGGACGCGACGACTTCATCCGCTCCTGCGCCTTGCGGATTTTTGATGCCGAGACCATTTCCAGCGCACGCGTCACCTTGCGGGTGTTTTGCACGCTCTTGATCTTGGTTTTAATTTCGCGGCCACCGGCCATTGGATTACTCGCTGCGCTCGTGGGATTCGGGATTCGTTGAAGCCGGGATTTGGGATTTGGGATTCGTTAGAAGCGGGATCGCGGCGAGCTTTGGCTCTTTGCGAATCCCGAATCCCGAATCCCGAATCTTCGCTTCTAGAACGACTGCTTGAACTCCGCAATCACGGTTTTGAATTGGGCTTCGATGTCATTGTTCCAGTCGCCTGCCTCAACCACCGTCGATTGCAGCTCACCAAAACTATTGGCCAGATGGGCGTGCAGCCCATCTTCAAATGCACCGATTCTGTTGACCGGCACGTCATCCAGGTAACCTTCGTTGACGGCATAAATCGACAGTGCCATCTGCGCGATATTCATCGGCGCGTACTGGCGCTGCTTCATCAGCTCAGTGACTCGCTGGCCGCGTTCCAACTGCTTGCGAGTAGCTTCGTCCAAGTCCGATGCAAACTGGGCGAACGCGGCCAGTTCGCGGTACTGCGCCAGCGAGATACGAATGCCGCCGGACAGCTTCTTCATGATCTTGGTCTGCGCGGCACCACCGACGCGGGATACCGAGATGCCGGCATTCACGGCCGGGCGAATGCCGGCGTTGAACAGGTCAGTTTCCAGGAAGATCTGGCCGTCGGTGATCGAGATCACGTTGGTCGGCACGAAGGCCGAGACGTCACCGGCTTGGGTCTCAATGATCGGCAATGCGGTCAGCGAACCGGTCTTGCCGGTCACCGCACCTTCGGTGAACTTCTCGACATACTCCGCGTTCACGCGCGCGGCGCGCTCGAGCAGACGGGAATGCAGATAAAACACGTCGCCGGGATAGGCTTCGCGACCCGGCGGGCGGCGCAGCAGCAAGGAAATCTGACGGTAGGCGACGGCTTGCTTGGACAGGTCGTCATACACGATCAGCGCGTCTTCGCCGCGATCCCGGAAGTATTCGCCCATGGTGCAGCCGGAGTAGGCGCTGATGTACTGCATCGCAGCGGATTCAGACGCGGTGGCAGCGACCACGATGGTGTGCGCCATCGCGCCGTTTTCTTCCAGCCGGCGGACCACGTTGGCCACCGAGCTGTTCTTCTGCCCGATCGCAACATAGATGCACTTAATGCCCGTGCCTTTCTGATTGATGATGGCGTCGATGGCCAGCGCAGTTTTACCCGTTTGCCGATCGCCAATGACGAGCTCGCGCTGACCGCGACCCACCGGGATCATCGCGTCAACCGACTTGTAACCGGTCTGCACTGGCTCGGACACCGATTGCCGCCAGATCACGCCCGGCGCAACCTTCTCAACCGGCGCTGACAACTTGGCGTCAATTGCACCCTTGCCATCGATCGGTTCGCCCAAGGCGTTGACCACGCGGCCGAGCAGCTCGGGGCCGATCGGAACTTCCAGAATGCGACCGGTGGTCTTGGCGACATCGCCTTCGCGCAGATTCTCGTAGTCGCCGAGCACCACCGCGCCGACCGAATCGCGCTCAAGGTTCAGCGCCAACGCAAACGTGTTGATTGGCAGCTCGATCATTTCGCCCTGCATGGCGTCGGCCAGCCCGTAGATACGGACGATGCCGTCGGCGACGCTGGTGACGATGCCTTCGTTACGGGCTTCGGCAGCGAGCTTGACCTTCTCGATGCGGTTCTTGATCAGTTCACTGATCTCGGACGGGTTCAGCTGGGTGGTGGCCATCTTGGTTTCCTTGATCGTCTCGAGCGTTTGGCGCGAGGCGGATTCAATTTAGAAAGGGTTGGAAATTTGCGGATAAAGCGAATGTTTGGTTAAAGCATTGGTTAAAGCAGACGAGGTCAAATCGGCTTCATTGAGCGATTGCAGTGTGCAGACGAGACAGTTTGCTGCGCAGCGAACCATCGATGACCACATCGCCAGCATCGATGATCGCGCCGCCGATCAGATCGGGGTCGACCCGATGGCTCATCGCGACTTCGCGACTGAAGCGCTTGCGCAGCGCCACGGCGAGACGCTCAAGCTCCTCATCGGTCATCGTCGTGGCGGACGTCACTGCGACCTTGACGACACCCTCGGCCTCGCGGCGAAGTTGCTCGAACAGCGCCGCAATGTCGGGCAACACAGTCAATCGACGGTTGTCGGCCAACACGCTGAGAAACTGCTGGAAGTTGGGATCGACTTCGCCGGCCGGCAATAGCAGACCGACCAACGCCTCATTGCTCATCCCGGGATGGCCGAGCAGTTGCTTGGCCTGCGGATCAGCAGCGATCGCCGCTGCAAAGCCGAGCAAGGAAGACCACGGTCGCAGGCGACCATGCTCTCTGGCGATTGCGAAGGCAGCACGCGCATACGGCCGCGCCAAGGTGAGTGCGTTGGTACTCATGCGGGCTGGCTCATTGGTCTGGCAGCAGAGATCGCGGCGATCACAGCTGCGCGGCGAGTTCGTCGAGCAGAACCTTGTGGGCTCCCGCATCGATCTCGCGACGAATCAACTTCTCGGCACCCGCGACAGCGAGCGCAGCCAGCTGTCCGCGCAGCGCTTCGCGAGCGCGGTTGGTAGCGGCCGTGATCTCGTCTTGGGCCAGTGCTTGCTGACGATTGGCAACCGCGATGGCCTCTTCCTTGGCTTGATCAACCAGCTGATTGGCGCGCGTATGAGCCTGATCGATGATCTCGTTGGCCCGCGTGCGTGCCTCGCGCAGCACCTCAGAGACCTTGTCCTCGGCTTGGGCAAGCTCTTTCTGACTGCGATCAGCGGCGGCGAGGCCGTCGGCAATTCTGCTCTGACGCTCTTCAATGGCCGCCATGATGTGTGGCCAGCCGTACTTCATCACCAACCAGGCGACCGCGAAGAACGCGAACCCCTGAAGGACGAGGGTGACATTGGGTAGCATGCGATTAGCTCCTAGCGTCGGCGATACAGTGAGCGCCGACCGGTGTTCGCTTTGGGTTAGCCAGCAAGCGCGGCGAGGAACGGGTTGGCGAACAACAGCAGCAGGGCGATGGCCACGCCGATGATCGGCACCGCGTCAAGCAAGCCGGCAACGATGAACATCTTGGTTTGCAGCATCGGGGTCAGCTCCGGCTGACGCGCCGCACCTTCCAGAAACTTGCCACCCAGGATGGCGAAGCCGATGCCGGTACCAAGGGCACCAAGGCCGATAAGCAGACCTGCGGCGATGACGCTGAACTTCATCACTTCAGCAATGAGGGCGGGGTTTTCCATGGTGATCTCCGAGGGTGTTGGGATTGGGACGGGTGAGTGAAAAGGGATGCGACAGGTGAGTAGCGTGGCGCGTCAGTGGCTCTCGCTCGCCATGCTCAGATAGACGATGGTCAGCATCATGAAAATAAATGCCTGCAAGGTGATTACCAGCACGTGGAAGGCCGTCCAGACAAATCCGGCAATGAACTGCACCGGCGCCATCATGTACGTCATGCTCTCGTTAAGCGCGGCGCCCAAGGTCATGGTCGCGATCAGGATGAAGATCAGCTCACCGGCGTACATGTTGCCGAACAGTCGTAAACTGAGCGAAACCGGGCGTACTGCCTCTTCAATCAAACGTAACAGCAGATTGACCGGTGCCAGCATGACTTTGCCGAACGTGCCACTGGCGTGAAACGGGGCAGTGAAGGCCTCAGCAACGAACTGCTTGACGCCCTTGTGCGATAGGCCGAAGTACTGAATCAGCAGAAACACGCCGATCGCGATGCCAAGCGTGGTGTTCAGATCGGCAGTCGGCACAACGCGCAAATAGGCGTGATTCGGATCCGCGCCAGCCGCCGAGTAGGCGTTGGCCCACATCCACGGCAGTAGATCCACTGGAATCATGTCCATGAAATTCATCATGAATACGAGGCAGAAGATGGTGATTGCCAGCGGCGCGATGAACTTGCTGTGGCCATGAAAGGTTTCTCTGACCAAGCCGTCGACCATTTCGACGACGATCTCAATCGCCGCCTGCATCTTGCCGGGCACGCCGGACGTCGCCCGTCGCGCAGTGCGAATAAAGAAAAACAGGAACAGAGCTGACAGCGCCAGCATGAAAAACACGCTGTCGAGATTGATCACCCACAGATCGCCCTCGCCGACTTTCAGCTGCAGGAACTGCAGGTGATGCTGGATGTATTCGGTGACACCACCCGATCCGTCGGAATCCGCCGCCACGATGCCTTCCTTTAATTTCGAAATCCGATTGCCACAAGATTGACCGCCAGTGCTGCCAGGAGCCCGCTAAATACCGCCAGCGGATCCAGCGCCCATTGGGCCAGAGCGAGATAGAGCACAAGCACCACCGTCGCCCACTTCAACGCCATGCCACTTGCCAACTTCAGCAGTGCCGTTTCCGCAGCACCGATGCCACCACTCAACGCGCGCCACGCCATCAGCGCGCTGCCTAACGTGATCGCCAACCCGCCCAAGACCGCGCCAGCTGCCGCGCGAACACTGTCGCCAAGGAAAATCGCAGCGACGATGCTGGTGACGATTGCCTGGGTAGCAGCGATGCGTCGGGCAAGTCGCCGACTGGCGGCGGCAGTGTTGAGCACGCGGTTTCAACTCAAATGCGGGCAGCGCGCGGGATGACAGCGCCCTGCCAAGACGCGGAATGTTAACCGTTAGCTGGAAATGCTGGCAAGCGAAATGGGTTGCGCAACGGCCATTGGTATCGCCCTTGCCAATGTATCAGGGTCAATCTCCAGCCTGACGCCGACCTCTTTCTTACCTTTTGCTGACCCCAGCCGGTGCTGCTTGGCGCCCGCAAAACCGCCTCTGCTGCCCGCAGCGCGTCAGCTGTCACCGGTTAGACTTGCGGATCGACTCGATCACGGATTGACCTCGCGCCATGTGTGGAATTGTTGGAATCAGTGCATCGCGTGGGGTCGCCCATGACCTCATCGCCGGTCTCAAGGCCTTGGAATACCGCGGCTACGATTCTGCCGGCTTGGCGATTCTGGGCGCGGCTGGCATCGAGCGCCGCCGCGCCAAGGGCAAGGTGCGCGATTTGGAACTGCTCCATATCGCCCAGCCCTTGGACGGCCACAGTGGGATTGCCCACACCCGTTGGGCGACCCACGGCGTACCCAACGAGCGCAACGCACACCCGCATATTTCCGGCGACGCGTTGTCCGTCGTGCACAACGGCATCATCGAGAATCACGCCCAACTGCGCGCCGAGTTGCAGGGCTTGGGCTACGAGTTTGAGTCCGACACAGACACCGAAGTCATCGCCCACCTCGTCGAACACTATCAACGCGATGGCGATTCGTTATTGATCGCAAGCCGTCGCGCGATTGCGCGCTTGCATGGGGCTTACGCGCTGGTGCTGATGTCCAAGCGCGAACCCGGTGTTTTGGTCGGCGCGCGCAGTGGCTCGCCGCTGGTGCTGGGGTTTGGCGAGGGCGAGCACTATCTGGCTTCCGACATCCACGCCTTGTTGCCACTGACCCGACGCTTCAGCTATCTGGCCGAAGGTGATGTGGTTGAGCTGCGTCAAGAGCGCGTGCGCGTGCTCGATGCCGATGGTTGTGACGTGCAGCGCCCAATCAAGGAGTCCAGCTTCAACCTTGATTCGGTCGAGCGCGGCGAGTATCGCCACTTCATGCTGAAAGAAATCTTCGAGCAACCACAGGCCATCGCCGACACCTTGGAGAGCCGCATCGCGGGGGGGCGCGTGCTGTCGAATGTATTTGGCGTGGGTGCCGATGAGTTGCTTGCGCGCACCCGCAACGTTCACATCATCGCCTGCGGCACCAGTTATCACGCCGGTCTGGTTGCACGCTATTGGATCGAATCTCTGGCCGGCTTGCCCTGTACCTGTGAAATCGCCAGCGAGTACCGCTATCGGCAACCCGTGGTCTCGGCGGATACGCTGCTGGTGACCATCTCGCAATCTGGCGAAACCGCCGACACCTTGGCCGCCTTGCGCATGGCCGGCGAGCGCGGTTACCTGGGACGCCTCGCGGTCTGCAACGTGCCCGAATCATCGATCGTGCGTGAGGCGGATTTGCAACTCATGACCCGTGCCGGACCCGAGATCGGCGTCGCCTCTACCAAAGCCTTCACCACCCAACTCGCAGCCCTTGCCATGCTCGCGCTGCACTTGGGCCGCTTGCACGGCACCGATCCAGAACGCGTTGCCGCTGGCGTTCGCGAACTGGAAACCCTGCCCGGCTTGATCACCGAAGCGCTGCAACTGGACGCAGCAATTCGCGATATGGCGGAGTGTTTCGTGCCCAAGCAGCACGCCTTGTTCCTAGGCCGCGGAACCCAGTATCCGGTGGCGTTGGAGGGCGCGCTCAAGCTCAAGGAAATCTCCTACATCCACGCCGAGGGCTATCCCGCCGGCGAGCTCAAACACGGCCCGTTAGCACTGGTCGACGAATCGATGCCGGTGGTGGCGGTCGCCCCCAACGATCATCTGCTCGACAAGCTGAAATCGAACATGGAAGAAGTCCGCGCCCGCGGCGGCGAACTGTTTGTCTTCGTCGACACCCGCGTGCGTCACGGCATGAACCACGACCATGTCCTCGAATTGCCCGCCTGCGGCGAAATCGCCGCCCCCATCGTGTTCACCGTGCCCCTGCAATTGCTCGCATATCACGTGGCCGTGCTGCGCGGCACCGATGTCGATCAGCCGCGGAATTTGGCCAAGAGTGTGACGGTGGAGTAGTGGCCGGTGGCCTGATCTTGTCTCGCAATGAATAAGGTCTGTTGGAATGAAGAGGGTCCGTTAGCCCGGCCGTAGGGCGCCCTTCGCGCCGTCTGCACTCGTTGAGGCCAAGAGTGTGGAGAGATATCCAACGGAACAGCCGCCTTGCTGAAGCCCCTGAATCTGCGCCCGGCCCTGCTGCTTTTCATCATTGCAGCCATCGCTACTGCCTGCACCACCCTGCCCAAGGAGGCCGCTATGTCGCGCCCTGCCATCGCCACACTCAACCTGCCGCGTTTTATGGGGCGCTGGTGGGTGATCGCCAATATTCCCTACTTCGCCGAGCGCGGCAAACTCGCCAGCTCCGACAACTACAGCTTGCGCACCGACGGCGACATCGATGTGGTGTATGCCTATCGCAAGTCGTTCGATGAGGTCAGCGAGCGCACGCTCACGGCCAACGCTAGGCCGCTTGAAGGTAGCGGCGGCGCGCACTGGAAGCAGCGCTTCTTCGGCGTGTTTTCGGTGCAGGTGCAGGTACTGGAGGTCGACCCCGAGTACCGCTGGGCGCTGATCGGCAACCCCAAGCGCAGCCTCGCTTGGGTGTTCGCGCGTGAACCGCAGATGGACGCCGCGACCTATGCCGAACTGGTCGCGCGGCTGCGCCCGCACGGCTACGATCCGGCCGACTTGCTGCGCATCCCACAGGCGACCGCACAGGTCGGCCAGCCTGGCTTCCAGTAGTCAGGCCTCGCAACGCCGCGCCCGCGGGGCAAAGTCGGCGGACACCTGCACACGGACCTGAAAAGTCCCCTTGATCTCGCAATAGGGCATGTTGGCGCAGCAGCGCGCCCTGTGACTGTCGGTGGACTACTTCTTGCTCACTTTTTCCTTCCATCACCGTTGCGCCCCGGTTCCAAGCCAAGACGGTGAATACCGACCCGTCGAATCGGCCGCCGCCATCGCGGTGCCAAGGGCCGAAAAAACTGTTTCCTACAGGTAGGTCCACCACCCACCACCGGGCTTGTTTAACAATCGGATCAGATCGCGGCTGCGCGCGATCTAACTTTAGGCGTTAGCGCTCATGGAGTGCGCCTAGCGGGTTCTTCAAAGAGAAGGTGGCCTCGTTTCGCATGATTCGAAAGGGCTCGCCGGAAGCCGAGTGAAGGATTACGTACTGAAAGTGACTATCCGCGTGCTCGAAGACGCTATCAAACTCAACTGCTACGTAGGTTCCAGGTAGTGGCGCGTCAGCCGGGTCTTGGTACCAAACTCTTCGTCGTAACGTTCGTGAAAGTCGCTCGCCCAGGTCCCGGTTCGTACCCGCAATGGATTTGCGCCATATTCCCGGGGTGAGATTCGCTTAGAAGATATCGCTCAGAAGGGCGAATGATTCTGCATCTTGGTTTGAGTGGACCAGATCCAGCCACTCGGAGGCGGCACGCTCCGCTTCGGCTTGGCGTGGACGCGGTGTATCCGGAAGCAACCTTTGAGCTTAAGCAGAGACGCACAGCAGAAAAAGTGCGGCGACGACAGCAACGATGCGTATGGGGTTCGGCCTGAGTGCCAACTAGAAGTAGTCCCCGAAAACGAGGCATAGCGTGGATGGTCGGGGTTGGTTTTGCTTACGTCAATCGGCTTTTTCCTTCGTTTCAAGCACAACTTAGCCGACTGCGCCAAGGCCCGTGAGCGGGCCAGGATGAGCCCGCCCAGGTCGAATTTGAGGGCGTAGGCGATATGCCGTCGGAAATGGGGGTGTATCTGCGACGAGCGCTGCGCTCGAAAAACCACGTGTCCCACGCTTGTCCAACGAAGTCCTTGGTTTTTGCACGTCAGACGTGATGAGCGGCCTGCCGAGAGGGCGTATCCGGGCTGGCTTGTACGTTCATTTTGGCTAACGGTAGACGCGCACCCGTCTTCTTGAAAGACCCGCTGCCGAAGCCTTGCTGAGTGATCTTGCGGATGCGCGGCAATGTCGCCATCGGCACTCAAGTCAAGATGTCACGTGCAGTTTTTCTTAGCTGCTCTCCAGGTTGCCAATGGCTGGTCGCGCTTTCGCAGGTCGCGCACAACTTCGTTGGCGGATGCGATCACCTTAGATTGGCGAGCCAGCTCAATCCGCTGGCGGTTTTTTCCAGAACAGGCACTGCTCTCGGACGATTCCCTGCGAGCGCATGGGAGCCAGTGGGAACAGGCGTGGTTCGGTTGGCTTTACCGGGCCGATTCTGTCGGGCCGACTCTGTCAGGCCCATTGATTCGGGCTCGCCGTGGCCGCTTGGCGACTTGCACGATTCGGCCCTGCCAGCTTGCAGCCTGCACGAGTCACAGGACTGAAAACCGCAATGGACCGCCCCGTGGCTTTGCCTAGCGGTTGGCACGCTTCTTGGAGCTACCCATTCACGAGCTCGGATACGGATTCAGACGTCGACGTCTGGCCGCGTCCGCAGGGTCGTGAAATCGGACTCGTTGACGACGAGCCCGGCCGGTTGAAGTAACCACTTAGCGTTCGAGCAGTTTCGACGCAGCGTCTTCAACGGTGCCCTAGCTCAACACGCAACTACCTCAACCAAGGAAACGCCATGAACAATTTGAAGAAAACCTTCCTCGCGACCATGATCGGCGCGACCCTGTTGGTCAGCGTGCCGGTATATGCAGGAGAGAACATGGATGAGCGCTCGGCTTCCGTTGTGGCCGCTGATGCAGCCATCACCGCCAAGGTGAAGGCCGCTCTGCTGGCCGATGCCCGCACCGAAGGCTTCGACATCAATGTCGACACTCAGAACGGCCACGTGATGTTGCACGGCGGTGCCGACAACGGCGACGCCAAGCAAGCCGCCAGCGAGATTGCCCGCGCAGTGAAAGGCGTAAGCAATGTCGACAATCAGCTGGTGATTGCCGCCAAGGGCACGGAAGCGCGCGACCGCGCCAACCGTGAAACCACCTCCGGTGAGTTGCGTGAGACGGCAGACGATGCCGGTGACGTCATTGATGACGCCTGGATCACGAGCAAGGTAAAAGCGCAGTTGCTGGCCGATGG
Source organism: Lysobacterales bacterium (assembly GCA_038215505.1). GTDB lineage: Bacteria > Pseudomonadota > Gammaproteobacteria > Xanthomonadales > Xanthomonadaceae > JANNWF01. Next base: position 4,492 of record JBBQQV010000002.1, on the reverse strand, counting down.
CACAGTCAAAGGCACCGATATCAACGTCAACACGCTCGACAATGTGGTTACGCTGATCGGAAATGTGCCTTCGGCGGCGGTCAAAGCCGAGGCCATACGCATCGCGCAAGCCACGCGCGGTGTCAAAGGCGTGAATGCTGACAAGTTGGTCGTTCTCTGAAGCATCGGCGGTTAGCGAATTCGCTAAACGCCGGAGTCGTTTGAGCGCAACGCTCGCCCTCGCTCAACAGAGCGGGGGCGACGCGTTTTTGGGCGCTGACGACTGGTTCGGAAAGATTGACCGTCGTCCAGTCAGCCGAAATCGACCGACCCGAGTACGCGCCATCGGCGGCGTGCCGTGCTTGAGGCGAACCTCCACACCAAGCAGGCGTTGCGGGACTGATTTACACGCCGAGCGGATTCACCTTCTCGGGATCAAGCTTGTATTCCTTGATCGCGCGCGCGACGTCCTTGGCGTTCATATGCCCCTCGGCGGCCAGCGCAGCAATGGCGGCGTGGGCGATGTAGTAGCGATCGACTTCGAAGAAGCGGCGCAGGTTGGCACGTGTGTCCGAGCGGCCGAAGCCGTCGGTGCCGAGCACGCTGTATCGCATCGGCACGAAGGCGCGGATCTGATCGGCGTACTGGCGCACGTAGTCGGTGGCCGCGATCGCCGGCCCGGCACGTCCGCTCAGACACTCCTCGACGTAGGACTTGCGCGGCGTCTTGGCTTCCGGGTGCATTCGATTCCAGCGTTCAGTGTCGTAACCATCCCGACGCAGCTCGGTGAAGCTCGGGCAGGACCAGATGTCAGAGGCGACGCCGAAGTCTTTTTCGAGTAGTTCTGCCGCCGCAATGGCTTCACGCAAAATCGTGCCCGAACCCAACAGCTGCACGCAAAGCGGTGAGCTCTTGCCCTTGCCCTTGGGCTTCACCGACTCCCGCAACAAATACATGCCCTTGATGATCCCCGCTTCCGCACCCGCCGGCATTTCCGGGTGGCTGTAGTTCTCGTTCATCAGGGTCAGGTAGTAGTACTCGTCGACCTGCTCGGTGAGCATCTTCTGCATGCCGTGCTGCAGGATCACCGCGACCTCAAACCCAAAGGTCGGGTCATACGGCTTGCAGTTGGGAATGCTGCCGGCCAACAGGTGTGTGTGGCCGTCTTCGTGCTGCAGACCCTCGCCGTTAAGCGTGGTACGGCCAGCGGTGGCACCCAGCAAGAAGCCGCGCGCGCGCATGTCGGCCGCTTGCCACGCGGAGTCACCGATGCGCTGGAATCCGAACATCGAGTAGTAGATGTAGAACGGCAGCATCGGCAGGTTGTTGGTGCTGTAGCTGGTCGCCGCCGCCATCCACGACGAAAATGCGCCCGCTTCAGTGATGCCTTCTTCCAATACCTGACCGGCGGAATCCTCGCGGTAATACATCAATTGATCGGCGTCGACCGGCTTGTATTTCTGCCCATGCGGCGCATAGATGCCGATCTGTCGGAACAAGCCTTCCATACCAAACGTGCGCGCTTCATCGGCAACGATGGGCACCACCCGCGGGCCCACCTGCTTGTCACGCAGGATGATGTTTAGCGCCTGCACGAAGGCCATCGTGGTTGAAATCTCGCGATCTCCGCTGGACTTCAACAGGCGCTCGAATACGGATAGTTGCGGCGCTGGCAAGGATTCATCGGCGCGTTGACGACGCTGCGGCAGCGCGCCGCCCAAGGCTTGCCGGCGTGCCTTCAGATAGGTGACCTCAGGTGAGTTTTCACCGGGGTGATAGAACGGCACCTCGGGCAGTTGTTCGTCGCTGATCGGGATGTTGAAACGATCACGGAAATCCTTGACCGCCGCATCGTCGAGCTTCTTGGTCTGGTGCGACGGGTTCAGCGACTCACCCGACTTGCCCATGCCATAGCCCTTCACCGTCTTGGCGAGGATGACGGTGGGTTGGCCTTGGTGATTGCTCGCCTGCCGATAAGCGGCGTAAACCTTGTGCGGATCGTGGCCGCCGCGGTTGAGCCGCCAGATGTCCTCGTCCGACAGATTGGCGACCATCGCGGCGGTCTCCGGATACTTGCCGAAGAAATTGTCGCGCGTGTACTTGCCGCCGAAGGCCTTGCAGTTCTGATACTCGCCATCGACGGTTTCCATCATCAGCTTGCGCAGCACGCCGTCCTTATCGCGCGCCAAAAGCGGGTCCCAGTAGCTGCCCCAGACCACCTTCAGCACGTTCCACCCGGCGCCGCGGAACACGCCCTCCAATTCTTGGATGATCTTGCCGTTGCCGCGCACCGGGCCATCGAGCCGCTGCAGGTTGCAATTGACCACGAATACCAGGTTGTCCAAGCCCTCACGGCCAGCCAGAGAGATCGCGCCCAGGCTCTCCGGCTCGTCGGTTTCGCCGTCGCCGAGAAAGCACCAGATCTTGCGATCGGTCTTCGCCATCAGGCCACGGCCCTCAAGGTACTTGCAGAAGCGCGCCTGATAAATCGCGCTGATCGGGCCAAGCCCCATCGACACCGTCGGCGTCTGCCAGAAATCCGGCATCAGCCATGGGTGTGGATACGAACTGATGCCGCGGCCATCGACTTCCATGCGGAAGTGGTCAAGCTGATCGGCGCTCAAGCGGCCCTCAAGAAATGCCCGCGCGTAAACACCTGGCGACGAGTGGCCCTGGATGTAGAGCAGATCGCCCGGATGATTTTCCGACGGCGCGCGCCAGACGTGATTGAAGCCGACGTCGTAAAGCGTTGCCGAACTGGCGAAGCTGGCGATGTGGCCGCCCAGATCACCGGGCTTGCGATTGGCGCGTACCACCATCGCCATCGCGTTCCAGCGCACCAGGGTGCGGATGCGCCATTCCAGACCCGCGTCACCGGATGGCTTGGCCTCCAGATGCGCCGGGATGGTGTTGATGTAGTCCGTGGTCGGCGAGAACGGCAGATGCGCGCCGGCGCGACGGGTGACTTCTACCATGCGCTGCAGCAGCTGATGCGCGCGCTCGGGGCCGTCGGTCTGGATCACCGCATTCAGCGCGTCGATCCACTCCTGGGTCTCGGCCGGATCGATGTCGCTGGCGGGCATTGGCTGCGTTTGGTTCATGACCTCTCCCTGGGAAATCCGCGCTGTGGCACCGCCTTCGGTCGGGCGGGCTCGGCACGCGCGAAACAGCTGGAAGTCTAGCGCAGCGCCGCGGCCCGGCGCAGGCGTATGGTGATAGTGGGCTTGTGTTTGTCGCCGGAGCCGGCCGAAACGGCGACCTCTAACGCGAACTGCGCAGCCGTTCGGCGACCGCATGCTCCAGACCGCCTTGCGGATCTGCCCGAAAAGTCGCCAGTGCGCCTGCGTCCCAATCTTCCGCAATGCGCCCATCCAGTAACAACAAGGCGCGATCAAGCAGCCGCTCTGCAACATCGAGACCGTGGGTTGCCAACAGCACGGCCGCACCGGCGTTGGCGCGCACGCGCAGCTCGCCTTTGAGGGCGAAGGCGGCGAGCGGATCAAGACCGTTCAAGACCTCGTCCAGCACGATCAGCGCAGGCTCGCCGATCAGCGCTTGCACGATGGCGAGCTTTTGCCGCGTGCCCAGCGAATAGCTGTAAACCGGCGCCGCCAGCCACGGCGTGAGGCGCAGCTGTGCGGCCAATTGCCAGCTGCGATCGAGGCTGGCTTGCGCGCCGCGCAGGTCGTGCAGCAGCTCGATGCATTGGCGTCCCGTCAGCAAACGCGGCAGCCGCTCGGGGTCGATGGCAAACCCGAGCCTCGCCCGCGCCTGCAAGGGTGCGTCGCGAAGATGCTGACCGTCGATCCACACTTCGCCGCGAGTCAGTGGCTGGATGCCGGCGATCGCGCGGATCAAGGTGCTTTTGCCCGAGCCGTTGGGGCCGATCAGTCCAGCCAGCTCGCCTCGGCGAAGCTGCAGATTGACGCCTTGCAAGACCACGTGATCACGATAGGCAACGTGCAGATCGGTCACCTGCAAAGCAAGACTCACGGGCGCAGACTCCGGCGACACAGAAAGATCAACTGACCGCCCCATAGCAGGGGAAGCAGCGGCGGAAACGCCTGCGTGCAGGCGGCCAGCACGGCAACGTGGACCGCAAAGCGCAAGGGAATTCGGCGCGGCTGCGCCCGGCCACTCACGACCACCCCAAGGTAAAGCAGGCCAAGCACGGGTAACCCTGCGCCGACGGCCAAGGCCAACACAGCCCCCGCGCCAAACCATGCCAGCGACAGCAACGCCAGGGTGCCAGCCACCAGCATCAGCAGCGGCAGGCGCAGGCCTTGCAACAGCCAGATTCGCGCGGGCGTGGGTTCAACCAGCAACCAGCGATCCGCCTGCACGATCAGCATGACCGCACGCCGCCACGCGCTGATACCGGTTGCAACGAGCAGCAGGAGCAGCGCCACCAGCGCCATTAATAGTGGACCACGTGGAACCAGCAGGATCACCAGCAACAGCGGTGCCAGATGTCGCGGAGCGATGCTGGCGCCAGCCTCGATGCATTGCCAGC
>JBBQQV010000001.1:0-28677 GCA_038215505.1 Lysobacterales bacterium | reverse complement strand
GTTTGTCCTACCTGCAATCCTTTGAACTCGACATTCTGAAAATCGACAAGGCCTTCGTCGATGCCATCGGCACCGAAGCCGCCACCAGCCAAGTCATCACCCACGTCATCGAGATGGCGCATGCGTTGGGGCTGGACTTGGTCGCCGAAGGCGTGGAGACCGCCGAACAAGCCGCCTGGTTGACCCAACACGGCGTCGCCTACGGTCAAGGGTATCTATACAGCCGAGCTTTGCCCGCCGATGCTTTTCACGAATTCCTGCAAGCCAACGCGCAAGCAGTGCCGCGTAGGGCGCAATAAAACGGGGCATTTCGTCCACTGCGAAGCCATGACGCGGGAACCTCGCCTGTCGCAACAGACCGTCAACGCCCTTGGATGTGGGGCTTTACGCGGTCAGCAGACACCAAAACTAACCAATTCGCTGACCGCTACCTGGCGTGGCATGCGGCACACTGCCGCTTCCTTGATGCAACGGTGTGATCGTATGACCCAGTTCTGGGAAGACCTTAAACGTGCGCCGCTGGCGCTGCTAGCCGCCACCCTGCTGGCGGGCTGCGCGACGACGCCAATGACTGACACCAGCAAGACGCCGACAATAACGGGCGAGCCTGCTGCCACCATCACGCCCGCCGCAGTGCCGCCGCCGGCCCCTGTCAATCCGATGCTGGTTGCCAGCACCGACTACCTTGGCCAGCGCGAGAAACGTCTGCTCGCTTTGGCCGCGACACCGCACGCATTGCCGGCCGGCGAGGAGGGTTATTACCTCGACGTGCTGTATGCGCAGTTGCGGCAAGTGCTGGGTGCACACGCTGAGGTGGAACGCAGCGAGGGCACCATTCGAGTGGTACTGCCGCCGACGGTGACATTCGAAGTGGCCAGCGCAACCTTGTCGGCGGATGCCAAGACGGTATTGAGTTCGATTCTTGGCCCGCTGCGTGACTACCAATCGCTGATGATCTCAGTGCACGGCCACACCGATTCCAGCGGCCCGCCGGAAGTCAACCAACGCCTATCCGCACAACGCGCCCTCACCGTCGCCGAGCAACTGCGCGCCCTGAGCTTCCCCGCCAATCAACTAATGGCCATCGGCCACGGCGCCAGCCAACCCAGCGCCGACAACGCCACCGCCGAAGGCCGGCAGATCAATCGACGGGTTGAGTTGATGTTGGAAGCGATTGGTAGCGCTCAGTAGGGGTTTGGCGGCGGCGAACAGTGCGGCGGCCAGCACGAGATTTCCTCGAAGAAGTCGGATTGAGGGCACGAATTCAATGAGCTACAAAGGATGCGCAGCCCGCTTCGAACAGGAAGCCCGAGACCGTATCTTTGTCTGTCATTGAGCTGGCAACCGTGACAACGTCGGCCTTCACGGAGAAGCGGTGTGCGAATTCGCAGACCCTGTCCGCGAGGCAGTGGACGATTACCTTGATGTCTGCCAGAAGCTGGGGCAGCCGCTCAACTCAGCCGCCAGCAGGAAACTGACGCCGAATGTTCCACGCGAATCGTAAGCCGCCGTAAGGCACGCCGCTGAACTGGCGGGTAGAGGCCTCAAACAATGGGCCAGAGAACTACCGAGATCTGCGGCTCACTGGTGGCCAGATCAAAGGGTCAGAGCTGACACTGAAGTTGTTGATCGCAACATGTGCGCAATCAATGACTCTGCCCCTATCGATCCGTGACCCTGGCGATCAGCGATGAAGATGCAAGGTGGCTGATTCCGCAGCAGCAACATTTCAACAAGCTGTCGCGAGGACAATCAGCCTCGCGGCCGCTTTTTTGTTGCGGTCGAGCTTTAACGTTCTTCGGCCACCGGCTTGAAGCAGCGCTCCGCCGCTAGCTTGCCGATGCGCAGTCCGGCATTACGGCCGGCGTCGATGGAGAACCAATAGTGCACGCCGCCTAGCAGCCGCGATTCGCTGACCTCATCGATGTATTCGCGCGGCGTGTCGAAGCGGAGCAACAGGGTCTCTTCGAAGGCCAGCACCATTGCTGTAGGCCAGGGCTAAAACCAGGTCGCCATTGTTGCGATAGGCCTCCGGATCGAGCGCCACGGCGCGGCGACTGGCGACCAACTGCTCGGGAAAGCGATCCAGATGCTTGAGGCAGGCGGCGATTTCGGCAGCGAGACCGGCATCGTTCGGGCGCTCGGCTGCAATTGCCTGGAACTGCGCCAGCGCGCTCGCGAAATCGCGTTCCAGCAGGTAGGTGATCTGCGCCTGCGCGATGCGCGCCTCGATGGAATCCGGCCGGCGCCGCACGATTTCCGCCAGCTGCGCGCGGGCCTTGCCCGCATACGATGCTGCGTCCTCTTCTCGCAACCAGAGGATGCGGCCGTAGGCTTGCACCAACTCCACGCGCGCCTTGAGGAAATCCGGGTCGCGGGTAATGACCGGTTCGAGCAGGGCGATCTGGCTACGAAATCCGGCCGCGCCGCGCCACACGTTGCGCTGCGCCATGGCGCGCAGGTACAGGTCATAGGCATGCGCATCCTCGGTGTTGCGCTGGCCCAATGCCAACTGGGTGCTCGGGTCCAGCACCACCGTGAGCTGATCCGCGATGGCCACGGCAATGTCCGACTGGATGGCGAAGATGTCGTCGAGATCGCGGTCGTAGTTCTCCGCCCAGATGTGCTTGTCGCTGGCCGCTTCGATCAACTGCACGTTATCCGCACCCGGTTGCCGGCGCGGCGCACGCTGCCTTCGAGCACATGGCTCACGCCGAGGCGACGGCCGATCTCCGAAACCTGCAGGTTTTCGGCCGCGATGGTTTCCATCGAAGTCCGCGAGATCACCCGCAGATCGTTGATGCGCGAAACGCGGGTCAGCACTTCTTCGTGGATGCCGCTGGCGAAGAAGGCGTTATCCGGATCGGGGCTCAGATTATCGAAAGGCAGCACGCCGACGCCGCGCACGACCTCGGCAGCATTCTCGGCGTTTGCACCGTTCGCAGGGAGTATGGGGGCGGCTGTCGGTAGCGCTATCTCCGGCGCGGATGGCGCGAATTTCCACAGCAGTCCGCCACCAATCAGCAGCAGCAAGCTGAGCAAGACCAACTCCGCGCCCGACACCTTCTGCGCCCCGCGCTCACCGTGATACCAAGCCAGCAGCAGGGCGATGAAGAAGCCGATACCGGCGGCAATCGTGAAGCCACGCATCGCCGTGGGCGACCAGCCGAACGATGAGCTCACCAAGCTCACCACGCCACGCGCCTGCCGCGTAGGCCAGCAACCACTGCACCAGTTTGCGTTGCTTGAGTTGGTCGAGAAAGCTCATGGCGCCTCTGGCGCGTACTGGCGCAACCCGTCGAGGACGTCACGATTGTGCGAGGTCATATCGGTCAATCGTGTTTCCAGGTCGGCCATGCGCAGTTGCAGAAACGGCACGACTTGCGCGTCGGAGCGCAACAAGGCGGCCGCCGCCGCGACTTCGGCTTCGCTCAGATCAGGCACGCAGTCGTAGTCGATAACGTGATCGAAATCCTGGTAATCACCGACCCGAATGTAACGATCACCACAGGCCTTGGACAGCGCGCGCTGCATGGCAATCGGAATATACATGCGATACCAACGGCGATAGGGCGATTGCATGCCCTCCTTCACCAGATTGTCGATGGAGGCGACGGTGTACATCCGCCCCGCTACCTGGCGCAGTCTCTCATCACCGATCAAGCCCAGACTGCCGGTGGAGACCAAGCTCGTCATACGTGGCGCGACTCGGCGAGCCTTGCTTGTATTGGGATGCACGATACGCCTGTACCAGCAAGGCCCCATCCGCCAGCGGCGCACTGCCATCGAGCGCGCCCAGGGCGCGTTCGGCCGCGCCATGCACATCGCGGTAATACTCCAGCAAGAACCGATAGCGCCAATGCTCGACCCGCATATCCGTGATCAGTTTCTGGGTAAACAACTCGCCCCGATGTCTGTCCCCGCGTTCGGCATTCCAGTTCGCCACCTGGATGCCGAGGAACACACCCAGCACCAGCAGCACGAACTCGATGCTGATCGCGGCCCAGTTCTGTTCTTTCAGGTTTTGCGCGAGGCGACGGAGGATCATGGTGCAGTCTTGTTGATGGCAGCCTACGGGCTACGGGCTACAGCTCTATCTGGCAGTAAATGCGCCTAGTCACACACGTAATCGCCTTTGTCGTTCTTCCTGCACACATCTGGCGGGCCGTACTTGTCCCAAAGTTCGGGCAGGTGGAAGTCGTGCAGGAAGGCATCGAACTCGGGCAACGCGCGAATCGGTGCGCCCTGACGCGTCCAGATCCAGTTCATCGAATCTCTGCGATCACCCATCTCGCGCGCGCGCAACACGGCCAGCCCCTGCGCCGGTGCGTTGAGCCTGAACAGGTACAAGGGCGCGGTGGGTAGCGCCTTCTTCGCCCCCGCGCGGTTGAGCACGCTTTGCATCATCAACACACCGGCCTGCTTGGCGGCGGCATCGCCGAACACGCCACGGTGCACGGCGGTCAAGTCGTCGTGGGTCATGTTGAAGTCGATGCCCATGCTTCCTGCGACCCAGAGGCGTTCGGATTCCGCAGCATCGCCATGTTGCATGGCAATGTCCGCCAATGCGTTCGCCGTGTTCACCAGACCCAGGTCGTAGGCGCGCTGCAGCAGCGGCTCGGCACGTGCGATATCGCTGTCTTGCAGATACAACATGCCGCGCCAGCGCAAGGCATTGGGCAACATCGGGTCGAGCGTCAGCGCATGCTCGATCTGCGCGGTGCCTTGTCGGCGATAACCGGCGGTCAACAGGTTCAGCCCGAACCAGAAACTCGAGTTAGGATCGTTCGGGTCGATTCGCATGGCTTGTTCGAAGGCGTCGCGGGCATCCACTTCCTTTTCGCGGAACTTGTTCAGCGAACCTCCTCGCGCGGCCCATGCTTCCGCGAGGTTGGCATCCAGTGCCAGTGCTTTGGCGGCATACAACATGACGTTCTCATGCGTGTGCTTCGGATCGGCATCGGTGTACGAGGCAAGCACCACATACATCGATGCCAGCCGCGCGTAAGCACGTGCATAGTTCGGATCCAGTTCCACCGCTCGCTGCAAGGCGGCGATGGCATCGAGGAAGCGCGTGCGATCGCGCCGGTTGAAAATCGAACTGGCCTGCAAGTAAAGCTGGTAGGCATCGGGATTGACGGTGCCGGAATTCACCAGTCGATCTTGTTGCCCGGCATTCAAGGCCGCCTTCAACTGGCTGGTAACCTGCTGCGCGATGCTCTCCTGCAGCGCAAAGATGTCGCCATCAGTGCCGTCGAATGTTTCCGCCCACATCTCGACGCCATCGCTGACCCGCAGCAACTTGGCGCTGATGCGCAATCGCTCGCCCTGTTTGCGCACCGAGCCTTCCAGCACGTGCGCCACGCCCAGCGTGCTGCCGATGGTTGCGAGGTTTTCGTTGCGGCCCTTGAAGTAGAAAGAGGACGTGCGCCCGGCAACCTTGAGATCCTCGACCTTCGCCAGCGCATTCAAGATTTCTTCGGCCACGCCGTCGGAGAAGTATTCGTTGTCCTTATCGGCGCTCATGTTGGCGAAGGCGAGCACGGCGATCGATTTTGAATCTGCTGGTGACGGAGCACCCGTAACCGTTGCAGCAGGGGCTGAGTGCGCTGCGGTCACCGTGGCGGGCAGCGATTGCGCCGACTCGATAGCCACATCAACGCGTTTCGGGGCCAGCACAAACTTGTCGAAGGCGAAAAAGCCAAGTGCCAGCGCCATCACCAACACCAGCATGCGATCCATCCGCCGCGCGGTCCGCGGGGTGATCGACTCACTCGGACTGACCTCACCATCGCGCTTCAAACCCGCAGGCGTGAGCTCGAACACCCACGACACAATCAGCGCAACGAAGAACCCAACCGCCAACAGCCCAACCAGCGCTTTCATCACCCATTCCGGCGCCCCGAACACCGGCAGCAGTGTCGCCGCAACCTGGATGCCAAGCCACGCTCCGACCAGGTACAGCCCGGCCATGCGGATGACGTTACGGCGGCGGAGTTCGGCGAGCAGATTCACACCAGTACCGCCACATCGGGATGCACTGCCGCTAGCGCGCGATCAAACGTGGCGAGCTTGGCACCATGCTTGCGCGCCAGTGCGGCGAGGTAGGCGTCGGTGACCTGCTGGTGGCCGCGGATCGCCATCCAAGGTAAATCAAGCGCGTCCACATCATCGGCCATGAACCGATGCCGCGGATGCGCACAGATGGACGCGAGCACCGCCACGCCATCCGTCAGCGCAAGCGATCGATCAATTTGCGCCAAGACACGGACAAAGCCGGTCTGGGTGATGGGACAGGTGGCAAAGGACGTGGTCATGTCGATGAAGTAGCGCTCTGCTGCGGCTTTGCCTTCGTGATCGCGACTGCCAAGCGCGATCAGCACGTTGACGTCGAACAGGATCACGTCGCCTCCATCAGCGCAGCCACTTCTGCGCTGGAAATCGGCCGACCGACACTGAGCGTGAGCAGCCCCGTTTGCGCGCTGGGCGCAAGCGTAGAGCCTGCTGTAGGTGCTTGCTTGCCTTGCAGAGCAAGATCAGTGAGTTCGGTAATCAGCTGACCAAGACTGATTGCCCGCTTCTCAGCGATGGCCCTCAATTGGCGGTGCTTGGCTTCCGGCAAATCAACGGTAGTACGCATGGCATCACCTGCATCGTGTGAATCACGCGCATCTTAGCCCAGCTCGCATGGCGAGTTACCTCGGGCCATGCTCGTCAGTCGCACTCGAAGTCATCCGCTCCCAGCGCCCGGCACTGGGGCGGAAAGCCGTGTTCCTGCCAGTAGCGCAGGCGTCCGCTGTCGATGACGCTGGTCCGAAAGTCGGCCGACTGTCGGTGATGGGCCAGGGTGGGTAGCCAGATGAACCAGCTCTCCAGCGTCCTCCGCGGATCGCCGAGCGCTCCGAGCAATTCCCCGATATCGCCAGACAGGACCGAGCCAGCCGATCGCCCGTCGAGCGCTTCGAGCCGGCTGCGCAGGATGCTGTGGTCTGCCTCGGGCTGACCCAGGGCCTCGTATAGCACCGGGAAGTCGTGCCGCCCGCGCAGGCGCGGGTTCACGCTGCCCATCAGGAAAAAGGCATCGCGCATGTCGAGTGCGTGCAGCATCAGCAGGACAGTGGACCCGGTGACCAGCGCACCCTCTGCAGCGGCATCGATCAGCGCCTGGCGTGCCTCCTCGGGTCGACCCAGGACGGTCAGTACGCCCGCAAGATTGATACGGCACGGCGCATAGGCAGGATCAAGCTCACGGCAGTGGCGGAAATCGGCTTCCGCGTCGTTGAAGCGGCCGACAAAGGCCAGCCAGCGACCACGCCAGTTCAGCAGGTCCGGACGAACGTGGACACCCATGACACCTGCGGATCAATCGGGGTCAAGGCAACCGGGGTCAAGGCAACCAGAATGGGACGGGAATCAATCCGCAAACCAGCGTCAGACTGGTTTTAGTCAAACCAAGGCCAAGTAACGGGTTTCAGGCCGCTGCCCGCAAGTCATCATTCCACCATCATCGTTTCCCAACGCCCGGCCTCGCGGCGGGCGTCTTCGTCTGCGTTTGCCGATGGCTTGGGCGATGGTGTGCAGCAAGGCGCGCAGGTTGTCGCCTCTCAACCTCCTACAATTGCGACTGCACACGTCGCGATACACGGCACAGCGGCTTGGCCCGTCCACGCGACTCCAACAGACTGCAAGCCAACTGATGCCCCGCGAACTGCACATCCAGCGTTACCTATTGACCGGGCTGCTGACGGTATTTCCGATCTGGCTGACCTGGATCGTCTTCGAGTTTGTTCTGCGGCAGCTATCCAAGCTCGGCGCACCGGTGGTCGACGGCTTGGCGCGCATGGCACAAAGTCTGCCGAACGTGTTTGGCTTTGTACTCAACATCGAATGGGTCAAGTTTCTGCTGGCGGCCTCTCTGACCATCGTTTTCCTCTATGTGCTGGGCTTGCTTGCCAACCGTGTAATCGGCGTGCGCGCGTTGGCGTGGCTGGATTCGTTGATGGCCCGCATCCCGATCGTGCAGACCATTTACGGCGGCACCAAGAAACTGTTGGCGGCCTTGCAAACCCGCCCGGAGGGCGCGCAGCGGGTGGTATTGATCGACTTTCCGCATCGGCAGATGAAGGCAGTGGGCTTTGTCACCCGCGTGCTCAAGGACGCCATTACCGGCCGTGAGTTGGCGGCAGTGTATGTGCCGACCACCCCCAACCCCACCTCGGGCTATCTGGAAATTGTGCCGGTCGAGCAGCTCACGCCCACCGACTGGACGGTCGACCAAGCAATGGCCTTCATCATTTCCGGCGGTGCTGTGTCGCCGTCAGAGATTCCTTACACCCGCGGCGATGAGCTCAACGCGCCGCCATGATCGCAACACTCTCGCGCCCGCAGCGCCTGTTCGTCGTCCTCACCGGCTTTTTCATCGCCAATGCGCTGATTGCCGAATTGATCGGTGTCAAGATTTTTGCGCTGGAAGACACGCTCGGCCTGGCGCCGCTGGATTGGAAATTGTTTGGCCAAAGTGGCTCGCTCAACTTCACCGTCGGCGTGTTGCTGTGGCCCGTGGTGTTTGTGATGACCGATGTCATCAACGAATACTTCGGCCGTCGCGGCGTGCGCTTCATCAGCTGGTTGGCGGTGGCTTTGATCATCTATGCGTTTGCGTTCGCCTATCTGGCAATTGGATTGGTGCCGGCGGGCTGGTGGGTAGGCGTTGCCAAAGATCAAGGCGTACCGGATTACCAGGCCGCGTTCGCGGCCATTTTTGGTCAAGGCATGTGGTCGATTGGTGGCTCGATCTGCGCCTTCCTGTTCGCCCAGCTCATCGACGTATCGATTTTTCATCGCATTCGGCGCGCCACGGGCGAGCGCATGGTCTGGTTGCGCGCGACCGGCTCAACCCTAGTCAGCCAACTGGTCGACAGCTTTGTCGTGCTTTACATCGCCTTTGTGCTCGGCCCGCAGCAATGGAGTATCGATCTGTTTCTCGCCATCGGCACGGTCAACTACAGTTACAAGGTATTGGCCGCGTTCGCTTTGATTCCGGCAATTTATGCGCTGCGTTGGGGCGTCGCCCGCTACTTGGGCCAAGACGAGGCGAAAGCACTCCGCGAGGCAGCAGCGCTGGGCTGAACGGCGGCCCTGGCTAGCCGGCTATAGTCGCCGCGTGCACTCGATCCCTCCCCTTACGTGTTGACGCTGACCGGCGTCGCTGTCGCGGCCCTGCTTTGGCTGGGCCTGCTGTTTGCCGTCGCCGTTTTCGGCGAACGCCGCGCGCCTTTGCTGGATCGCAGTGCCGGTGTGGTGTATGCGCTGTCGCTGGCGACTTACTGCACCTCGTGGACGTTCTACGGCACCGTCACCCAAGGCGTTCGCAACGGCTGGTGGTTGCCACCGACCTTTCTGGGGACCATCGCCCTGTATGTGCTGGCGCTGCCGTTACTGCAGCGACTGATCGCGGTGGCGAAGTCGGTCAATGCGACCTCGGTCGCCGACTTCATCGCCAGTCGCTGTGGCAAGAGCAGCGGCTTGGCGGCGTTGGTCACGTTTGTTGCCTTGGTCGGCATGGTTCCTTACATCGCACTGCAGTTGAAAGCCGTGGCGATGAGCTTTTCAACCTTGGTCGCCAGCGGCGAGCAACCGCCCGCTTGGCAAGACAGCGCGCTGTATGTCGCACTGTTGATGGCGATGTTCGCGATGCTGTTTGGCACCCGGCGTACCGCCTCGGATGAGGGCAATCGCGGTCTCGTTCTGGCGATGGCATTCGAGGCAGTGTTCAAACTCACCGCCATGCTCGCCGTGGGTGGTTTCGTGGTGTTTGTCCTGTATGGCAGCCCTGCGGTACTGCAAGCCGCGTGGGCAAGCCAAGCCGTGAAAGCCACGTCCAGCCAACCCATCGCTTACTTCACCTTGGTCGCGCTCGGCGCGATGGCGATGCTGACCTTGCCGCACCAGTTTCATGTCGGCGTCGTCGAGTGTCGCGATGCCCGTCACCTGCGCAACGCGCGCTGGCTGTTTCCGCTGTTCCTGTTGTTGATCAGCTTGCCGGTATGGCCGTTGGCGCGCGCCGGCCAATTGGAACTTGGCGCGCTTGGCTTGCCGTCAGATCTGTTCGTGCTTGGGTTGCCGTTGTTGCATCAGCAACATGCGCTCACCCTGCTCGCGTTTCTGGGCGGGTTGAGTGCCGCCACCGGCATGGTGATCCTAGCGAGTTTGTCGCTCAGCATCATGCTGGGCAATCACTGGGTCACGCCGCTGCTGCTGCGCGGCGAGTGGTCGGCACAGGACTGGACGCGCCCGAACTCGGCACCACGCCGCTGGCTGGCGGACGTACGCTGGCAACGACGCGCTGGCATCGCCCTGGTGCTTGGTCTGGGCTACGGCTATTCGCGCCTTTTGGGCGGCCTGGACGCCTTGGCCGACATCGGCGCACAGTCGTTTTCGGCGCTAGCTCAGCTGACGCCGGCGGTACTGCTGGGTATCTGGAAACCGCAATGGCCAGCACGCGCGGTCGGCTCGGGACTCGTGGTCGGCTTTTGCATCTGGGCCTACGTCTTGATTGCTCCGCTGTTGAGTGATGGCGGCGGTTGGACGTTGCACGGGCCGTTGGGTGTGGCTTGGCTGGCTCCGGCCTCGCTATTTGGCCTGCAGGATCTGGATCCGCTGTCACGCGCGGTGTGGGTGAGCCTGGCTGGCAATATCGCGGTGCTCTCGCTGGTCGCCCGTTTCGCACCGGCGCGGACGCCGCTTGCGGCAGGCCAGCCGATGAGTGCCGATGCCCTGCGCGCAGTGGCCGGTCGGTTTCTGAGCGAGGATCGATTACAGCGCGTTTTCGTCGCCGAGAACGAGCCAACCCGCACGCTCGAAGATCGCGTCAGTCATGCACTTACCGCCGTGCTCGGCGCCGCATCCACACGCTTGCTGCTGGATGCCGCGCGCCGCGGCAGTGGACGCCAACTCGATGAAGTGGCGACCTTGGTCGGCGAGGCCGCGCAGGCGGCGCGTTTCTCGCAGACAGTGCTGGAAGCGGCGCTAGAGAACATGTCGCAAGGCATCAGCGTGGTCGACGGACAGCTGCGCCTGGTGGCGTGGAACAAGCGCTACGCCGAGCGCTTTGGCTTTCCGCCGGAACTGCTGCAGGTCGGGCAACCGGTGGCTGACCTCGCCAGATTCGCGTTACGCGACATGATGGCCGCCGACGCCGATATCGAATCCGAAGTGCAGCGACGATTGCTGCACATGCGTGCCGGCACGCCGCATTTGAGTGAACGTCGATTTGCCGATGGCGCGATCATTGAGATCCGTGGCAACCCCATGCCCGGCGGCGGATTTGTCGCCACTTTTACCGATGTCACCGACTTCCGCCGCACCGAGGATGAGCTGAAAGGCATCGCCGAGACGCTGGAACAACGGGTGACCGATCGGACCACCGAATTGGCCCAGGCCAGTGCGGCCGCGCAACGCGCCAGTCGCGACAAGACACGGTTCCTTGCCGCCGTCAGCCATGATCTCGCGCAGCCCTTGAATGCGGCGCGCTTGTTCGCCCACACCTTGACCCAGCAACTGCTGGAAACCCGGCAACGCGCGCTGGGCAGCCAGGTCGAAGGCTCGCTGGCAGCCGCCGAGAACCTGCTTGGCGGCCTGCTGGATATTTCCCGACTGGATGCTGGCGGACTGTCGCCGACGGTTGCGCCCTTTCCGATCAACGATCTGCTGGCACCACTCACTGCCGAGTTTCGAATTCTGGCCGAAGAGAAAGGCCTGCGGTTTCGTGCATCACCCTGTCGTCTGTGGGCCAATACCGACCCCCAATTGTTGCGTCGAATCCTGCAGAACTTTCTTGCCAACGCGGTGCGCTACACCAAGGACGGCGGAGTCTTGCTCGGCGTTCGGCGGCGCGGTCAGCAGCTCCGCATTGAAGTCTGGGACAGTGGGCCGGGCATCGAGATCGCGGATCAAACCATTATTTTCGAAGAGTTCCGGCGTTTGCGCCACGGAGGCCAAGGACTGGGGCTCGGATTGTCGATTGCCGAACGCCTCGCGCAGCTGCTTCGCCATCCGATCAACCTCTATTCGGTGCCAGGGCGCGGCTCCTGCTTTGCCATCAGCGTGCCCGCCTGCGCGGCGCAGCAGATCGCCGCAAGCACGGTGCGTGAGGTGATTGACGAACCCATCCTGCAACGCATTCTGGTGGTCGACAACGACGCCGGCGTGCTGGCCGCCATGCAGGGATTGCTCAGCAGTTGGGGTTGTGAGGTGCTGGCCGCTGCTTCACCGGTGGCCGCCTTCAGCATCGTCGCCGCCAACAAGCCCGCATTGATGTTGTTGGACTACCACCTTGACGGCGATGCCACTGGCGTCGCTTTGCTTGGCAAGCTGCGAGCCATGCTCGGCGACATTCCCGCCGCCATCATTACCGCCGACCACAGCGAAGCCGTGCGCCGCGAAGTCGAGGCCGCCGGCGCGTGGCTGCTACACAAACCGATCAAACCACTGGCGTTGAAGTCGCTGTTGGCAAGGTTGGGCAACCGCTAAGCGTGTCGACGGATGCAGTTGACGGCCGCGCAAATCGATTGCGGTTTGTAAAGCCAAAGCAGTTTGCGACTCAGCCCGTGTTCTGCACTCCCGCCGCAATCCCATTCACGGTCGCCATCAGCGCGTGCAGCAGGGCGTCGTCGGGACGGTCAGCTTTGCGCCAGCGACGCAGCAGGTCGACCTGCAGCAGGCTGATGGGATCGACATAAGGATTGCGCAGGCGAATCGACAGAGCGAGGCGGCGATCGCCAGCCAACAATTCTTCTTCATTGCGGATGGCCAAAACCGCTTCGCGGGTACGCCGGAACTCGTCGGCGATGCCCGGAAAGAACGCACGATGGGAATCGCCTGCCAGTTTGGAGTAAACCTCGAAGATGCCCATGTCGCACTTCGCCAATACCATCTCCATGTCGTCGATCAGGGTGGTGAAAAACGGCCAATCGCTGGCCATCTCGGTGATCGCTGCCAGGCCTTCGCGCTCGATGGCCATGGCAAGGGCGCTGCCGACGCCGTACCACGCCGTCAGCCCCGAGCGGTTCTGCGACCACGCAAACACCCACGGAATTGCGCGCAAAGACTGCGCACCCGCTTGGCCGCCGGCGGCACGCTTTGAAGGACGCGAACCCAGCTTGAGGCGTTCGATGACATCGATGGGTGTGGCTTGGCGGAAGTAGTCGACGAAGCCGGCGCGGTCGTGCACCAGTTCGCGGTAAACGTCACGCGAATGTTGCGCCAACTCAGTCGCCAGCTCGCGCCAACGCGCTTCGCGTGGTTCGGGCGGGCGCGGGCGCAAGGAGGCACGAATCACCGCGCCGGTGGCTTGCTCAAGATTGCGCAGCGCCAAGGCGCGGATGCCGTACTTGCGGTGAATGACCTCGCCCTGTTCGGTCAAACGCAGGCGACCATCCACCGATCCGCGCGGTGCGGCGATCACGGCGCGCTCGGTCTTGCCACCACCGCGACTGGCCGAGCCGCCGCGACCATGAAAAAACGTCAATTGGATATTGGCTTCCCGCGCCAAGCTCACCAGCGCCACTTGGCAGCGCTGGATCGCCCAGCGCGAGGCCAACAGACCAGCGTCTTTGGCGCTATCGGAATAGCCAAGCATGACGATCTGCTGATCGCCGCGAGCGCGTAAATGAGCGCTGTACGCCGGGTCGGCCAGCAACTGCCGTAGCACGTCGGGTGCGGCGTCCAGATCGTCGACCGTCTCAAACAGTGGGGTGACATCGATGGGTGTGCGGCCCAGGCCGTCGACATCGCCGGCTATCTTGGCCAGCGCCAACACCGCCAGTGCATCGGCCGCACTGCGACTCATGCTGACGATGTACGGCCCGAACGCGCGTTCGCCATCGCGCTGCCGCAGACGCGCCCGCGCGCGGAACACATCCAGCACCCGTTGCGCCGATTCAGCGTCAGGATTGGTGGCACTGTCGCTGCCTTGCCACAGCTTGGTGAGACGCTCGACGCGCTGCTCAGCCGGTCGTTGTGGCCATGCAGGATCGGCAAGCAAATCCGCCAGTGCATCGTCGTGAGCACGCGAGTCCTGGCGCAGATCCAGCGTGGCCAGATGGAATCCGAAAGCGTCGATCTTGCGCAGCACGCGTTGCACCGAAAAAGCACCCGCATGCCCGCCGCGATGCGCGATCAAGCTCTCATAGACCCGCTGCAAATCGGCGCGAAATTCGGCCGGGTTCCGATAGCCGGCACGCGGCGATGTATCGGCATCAAGATTGTTTGAATCGACTTCCGACTCTTTCAGCGTTGCGCTCAGCCGCGCACTCATCAGCGCCAGCAGCTGCCGATACGGCATCGAGCCATGCCGTGCTTTGAGCCTAGCGGCGGTGCGCGGAAGCCGTGCGGAATAGTCGGCGATCAGGGTGTGAATACTTGGCGCGACGGCAACGCGCTCAATGGACTGACTGAGCAAGCTCGACAAGCGGGCAAGATCACCGCGATAGGCGGCGATCACCAAACTGCGCTGCGAGTCCAACGCGGCGGTCATGGTGTCGGCACCCACGTTGGGGTTGCCATCCATGTCGCCGCCCACCCACGAGCCAAACCTTAGCGGTGCCGGCGGCAGCGCGCGCGCGTCCGCCCCGAGCGCCACGTGCAAGGACTCGATAAACGCGGGCAGCACGCGATACAGCACATCGGTCAGATAAAAACTGACATGCTCCAACTCATCCGCGACGGTGGGACTGGTCGGTGCGCTTTCCGATGTCTGCCAGCCGGACGTGAGCGCCGTGCGCATGCGCTCGCGGTCGCTGGCGCGTTCCTGCGGCGTGCGCGTGCGGTCGAGATCGTCGACGAGGCAACGCACGATCTCGCGTTCTTTCTCGAGCAGGGCGCGCCTGACGGCCTCAGTGGGGTGGGCGGTGAACACCGGCTCGATGCGCAGCCTCGACAGCAGCGTCGCAAACTCGGCCGTTGTCACGCCTTCCAAGCGCAGCGCGTTGACCACCGCGCACATGCTGCCCGGTTGTGCCGCCGAGCCACTCTTTTCATATTCGCGTCGACGCCGGATGCGATGTACGCGTTCAGCGATATTCACCGCGCCGAACCAGGTCGAAAATGCGCGCACCAAGGCCTCGGCTTCAGGCAAGGGGCGTCCGGCCAACTCGCGCGCCAACGCAGCGGCTGGCGCTTCGGCCTCGCGTCGCAAAATGGCGGCCCGCCGCAGCCGCTCGACTTCATCAAAAAATACTGCGCCTTCCTGTTCCGCGATCACTTCACCAACCAAGCCGCCCAGACGATTGACGTCCTCGCGCAGCGGCTGATCGGTTGACGGCAATTCAATTTCGCGCAGGCGACTGCGCTCGGCGCTGGCGGCCGCAGAAGGGATTGGGCTCATGCGGGCAAGATTACATCGTGACGCACGGCTTCGATGTCCGCGAAACATGCATTCGTTTGCATCCGCATGGTCGCCAGCGACTACAACTCGCTTTCGCCGTGCTGTCGGCAACGAGTAGTCTTTCAGTTATGACGCACTTGTTGATCGCCGATGACCACCCCCTGTATCGCTTGGCGCTGACGCAAGCGGTGCGCGGCTTATTGGCAGATGCACAGGTGGATGAGGCGGACAGCCTGGCATCGACGCGCGCCTGCTTGCTGGCGAACCCCGGCATCGACCTGGTGTTGCTGGATCTGCACATGCCCGACAGTTTCGGGCTGATGGGATTGGCAGCATTGCGTGCCGAGTTTCCCGGCGTCGCGGTGGCAATGATCTCGGCACACGATGATTCGCTGACGGTGGCTCGCGCGTTCACTTATGGGGCAGCAGGCTTCATTCCCAAGCGCGCCGATATGGGCGAACTGCAAGCGGCGCTGAAGGCATTGCTCGCCTGCGAAACGTGGCCGCCGCGTGGCACATCCAGCCACAGCCTTCCGAACAAGGGCCCGATTTCGGAGGCGGATCAGGATCGCGCCTTGTCCGCACGATTGGCCAGCCTGACACCGCAGCAGTTTCGCGTGCTGGAGCGAATTAGCCAAGGCCGCTTGAACAAGCAGATCGCGGATACGTTGGCCATCAGCGAGCGCACGGTCAAGGCGCACATCAGCGTGATCTTCGAAAAACTGGGCGTGCGCAATCGGACTCAAGCCGGCCTGCTGTTGCGTCGACTCGATGTGCTGGATCCGACCCGGCACGTAGACGACGGCTAGCTGGAAGCAGCCGCGGTCACACAATGCACCGGGTGCCGTCATGCGGACGTCTCGCAGCGGGTAAGCTGCGCCCACTGTCATATCCAGGAGAGGCTGTCATGGCGCAAACCCGAAGCGGGCGCAACCCGCTATTTGCCGTGTTTTCCAACGCTGTCGGAAGCGGGGCTAGACCACCGACGACCGTTCCCAAGCTGCCCGGATTTGCATTTGGCGCAATCGCGGTCGGCATCCTTGGATTGTGGGGCATGCTCAGCAGCTACTACACCGTGCAACCGGAAGAGCGCGCGGTCGTCAAACGCTTTGGCGCGGTCAGCAAAGTCAGCGATCCTGGCCTGCATTTCAAACTGCCGTTTGGCATCGATCAGGTGCAGTTTGTCGCCACCGAGCGCGTGCTGAAGCAGGAGTTTGGCTTTCGCACGTCGAACATCGGCGAGCGCACCGAATACTCCCAGGAAGACTTTCCGGATGAGTCGCTGATGCTGTCTGGCGACCTCAATATCATCGATGTCGAATGGGTGGTCCAGTACCGCATTTCCGATCCCATGTTGTTTCTGTACTCGATGCGCGAGCCGACTGGAACACTCCGTGACATCACCGAATCGGTGATGCGCCGCGCCGTGGGCAATCGCTTGGGCAGCGAGGTGCTGACCACGGGGCGTGTCGAGATTTCGTCGTTTGTTCGCGACGAAACCCAGAAGGCACTGAACGCCTATCAGGCCGGAATCCAGATCGTCACCGTGGAACTGCAGGACGTGGTGCCGCCGGCTGCCGTGCAGCCTGCGTTCAACGAGGTCAACGAAGCGCGGCAAGAGCGCGAACGCATGATCAACGAGGCGACCAAGCAACAGAATCAGGAAATTCCGCGTGCCCGCGGCAACGCCAATCGAGTCATTTCGCAAGCCGAGGGCTACGCCACCGAGCGGGTCAATCAGGCACTCGGCGAGACGGCGCGTTTTCGTTCGATTCTGGCCGAGTATCGGGTCGCCCCCGATGTCACCCGCACGCGCATGTACCTGGAAACCATGAAGGACGTGCTGCCGACGGTGGGCTCGGTGCTGGTCGTGCAGAAAGGCCAAGTACCACCCTTGCCCTTGCTTAACCTGCGCAATGCGCAGCCGGCCAAACAGGAGAATTGAGATGAAACTTACCCCACTTCTGCTTGGCGGCTTGGCGCTGGCGGCGTTCGTGCTTTCCGATGCGGCCTACGTTATCGACCAGGCAGAGCAAGGCATCATCGTGCAACTGGGTGAGCCCGTTGGCGATGTCGTCACCACGCCTGGCCTGCACTGGAAGAAGCCGTTCGTGCAGGAAGTACGCCGCTACGACAAGCGTCTAATTGGCTGGGACGGCGATGTCAGCCAGATACCGACCTTGGGCCGCTAGTTCGTGCTGGTCGATACCACCGCCCGGTGGCGCATCAAGGACCCTTTGCAGTTCCTGCGCTCGGTGCGTGATGAGCAGGGCGCGCGCACCCGCTTGGATGACATCATCGACTCCACCGTGCGTGACATCGTGTCCGGCACCGACCTTGAAGAAATCGTCCGCTCGCGCGACTGGAATGTCGACGTCAAGGATCTGGAAGAAGAAGGCATTGCTCGCGCCGATGTGGATCTCGACAAGCCCAAGAAGGGTCGTGAACGCCTGGAGCAAGAGATGTTGGCGGCCGCGCAACCACGCGTAGTCGAGCTCGGAATTGAGCTGGTTGATGTGCGCATCAAACGCATCAACTACATCGACAGCGTGCGCCGGCAAGTGGAATCGCGAATGGTGTCCGAACGGCAGAGCATTGCCGAGCGCTTCCGCTCGGAGGGCCAAGGCCGCAGTCAGGAAATCCTCGGGCAAATGGAGCGCGAACTGCGCACCATCACCTCCGAAGCCGAGCGCCAAGCCGCCGAGATTCGCGGCAAAGCCGACGGCGAAGCCACCAAGATCTACGGCGAATCATTCGGTGCCGATCCTGAGTTTTTCGCCTTTTTGCGCACGCTGGAGACTTACAAGAGCATGGGCGAGAACACGACACTCATGATCGACTCGCAATCGGAGTTTTATCGGTATTTGGAGTCGACGCAGAAGCGGTAGTTTTGGCGCGATCACGCGCGCGGGTGTTTGCGGCGGCGGCCGGTTGTGCGAGCGACCGCCACCGCGTTGTGTTTTGTATTCCGGGGAAGCGCGGAAACTGGTTTTTCACGCTGCACCTGCCCTGAATCAACTTCGAGGCGCGATTTCGTCCGCCTAGACGGACGCAACCCGGCCTCGAAGCAAGTTAGTGGCGGTTGAAGCGAAAAAAGCCGGATTCCGGCCAACTCCGCGGTGGCGTCCCAAGACACCATCCACTCGAACAACTCCGTTCGCAAAACCAATCAACCCAAGAAAAACTAAACCCCCAACCCCCCCCGCAACACCAACCGCGCCTCATCCAACCCGGTGCCATCGGTAGCTGAAAACAGCTGTGCGCCGATGCGTTGGCCCAATTCGCGACGCACGGCGAGAAGGGTCTTGGCTTGTGCGCCGCGGCTGATTTTGTCGGCCTTGGTCAACAGCACGTGGCCGGGTAACCCGCGAGCGGCGGCGAAGGCCAGCATCTGTTGATCAAATTCCTTCATGGGATGACGGATATCCATCACCACGATCAGTCCGCACAGCGCCTGTCGATGCATGAAGAAGCCTTCCAGCACTCCTTGCCAATGTTCGCGCAATGCCAGAGGAACTTTGGCGTAGCCGTATCCGGGCAGGTCCACCAAGTGACGCTCGGGCGCGACTTCGAAATACACAAGTTGCTGCGTTCGCCCTGGCGTCTTTGAGGTTCTCGCCAGCTTGCCTTGATCACATATTGCGTTGATGGCGCTCGACTTACCGGCGTTGGAGCGGCCGCAGATCGCCACTTCGCGGCCACTATCAGGCGGCAAATGGATCAACTCATGCGCACTTTTTATAAAGCGCGCGCGGCGCAGGGGTTGGGCATCGCTCATTGCTTCGTTGACCGGTCGACGGGACGGCGGGGATAATTCGCAGTCCTGACGGAATTGCCAGCGGCTGCTTGAGTCTTGCCGCTTGCGTTCAAGACGCGATACGCCGTTGGCTGACTCTCGAATTTGGAGCAAGTGTATGACCTTTCGCCGCATTCTCGGTCTCGCCGCCTTACTGGTTGCAGCCAATGCCCTCGCTGCCACGGAGGAAGCCGCACCTGCGGCGGCCGATGCCGTGCAAGTCGATGCTGTCGCCGAACCCGCTGCGGCTGTCGCCAGCGAACTAACCGATGCGCACGGGCCAGCGGAGCCCGGCAACGCCGAAGCCGGAGCCGCGAAGGCCAGCGCCTGCGCGGCTTGCCACAGCACCGATGGCAATTCGGTCGACCCCCAATATCCCAAGCTGGCCGGTCAGCACGAGCGCTACATCGCGCGTCAGCTCGCGCTATACAAGAGCGGCGAGCGCGACAACGCCATCATGTTGGGCTTTGCCGCCGGGCTCAGCCCGCAGGACATGCGCGATGTCGGCGCCCATTTCGCCAGCAAGACCGCCTCCGCCGGCATGGCCGATGACAGCTTGATCGCCAGCGGCGACAACGCTGGCCGCAAGTACTACTCCGTCGGCGAAGCGCTGTTTCGCAGCGGTGACGCCGAGCGTGGAGTTGCCGCGTGCGCGGGCTGTCACGGTCCGGTGGGCAGCGGCAATCCAGGCCCGGCCTACCCGCAATTGGCAGGACAGCACGCCAATTACACCGCCACTCAGCTGAAGGCATTTCGCAGTGGCACGGTGTATGGCCGCGATGCCAACGCCAATGCAGTAATGATGGGCGTTGCCAAATATTTGACCGATGAGGAGATCGGCTCGCTCGCGAGCTACATCGAAGGCTTGCACTTGGCAGCGCAGGGAACTTCTGCTGCCCCTTAAAGTCCAAGCGACCCGCAGCTGATCGCACCGGGCGCCCACGGGCACCCGTTCAGTTTCTGGGCGATTGCTCTGTGTGCAGCCGCGCCAAGCGACTGAGCCAGCCAATTTGCCGAGTTATTGATTCAAACTGACAACCATCACCCGACTAATTGGAGTTTTTGACCATGCTGACCCGCCTGCTGGCCCTTGTTCTGCTCGGTGTCGCCACTGCGTGCAGCGCGCAGACCGCGCCTACCGCCGAAACCTTCACCGCTGGCACCGACTACTTCCTGATCGAGCCATCGCAGCCGACCAGCAGCGGCGACAAGATTGAAGTATTGGAAGTGTTCGGCTACAGCTGCAGTCACTGCGCAAGCTTCGAGCCGAAGATCGCCGAGTGGAAGAAAACTCTGGCCGCCGACGTCTCGTTCAACTATATGCCGGCGATGTTTGGTGGCATCTGGGAGAATTTTGCGCGCGCCTATTACACCGCTGAGACCATGGGAATTCTCGGCAAGACTCACGAGGCGATGTTCAAGGCCGTGCACGTCGAAAAGACGATCCAAGCGGTGGAAGACATCCCCGCGTTCTATGCCAGCCACGGCGTCAACGCCGACGAGTTTGCGGCCACCATGAACAGCTTCGCGGTTAATGCAAAAGTCGGCCGATCGCAGCAACAGGTGCCGCGTTACGGCGTCAGCTCGACCCCAACCATGATCGTCGCCGGCAAGTACCGGATTGAGGCTAGCGGCCCGAATTCGCATGAGCGCATGTTGCAGGTCGCCGACTTCCTAGTGGCCAAGGAACGTGCTGCGGCCAAGTAAGCAACTCTGCCTCGGCCCACGCGTGTCGTCGCCGGCCGAGGGCTTGCCAGACAGCGTCAGCGACCGCCCTCGCGGCGCGACGCTGTCGGTGGTCAGCGCCAATATTCAAGCGGGTGCCAGCACTCGTAGTTATCGCGATTACGTCAGCCGCCCGTGGTCGCACGTGTTGCCGCATCCCGAAAAGCGCAGCAACCTGGATGTCATGGCCGTTGCTGCGCGCGACTTCGACATCGTTGGCTTGCAGGAAACCGACCCTGGCTCCCTGCGCTCGGGCTTTCTCAACCAGACTCACTACCTTGCCGAAGCGGCGGGATTCGATTACTGGAGCCACCAGTCCAATCGCCGCATCGGCGGCATCATGTCCAGCGCCAACGGCCTGCTCAGCCGTCGCCAGCCAGACGAAGTACGCGATTATGCCTTGCCCGGCCGAGTCGCTGGCCGTGGCGTGCTGTGGGCGCGCTACGGGGATGGCGCTGACGCACTTGTCGTGCTGATTTCGCACCTCTCGCTGGGTATGCGGTCGCGCGCCGACCAACTCGGCTTCATCGTCGAATTGCTGTCGGATGCACCCCACGCCGTGTTGATGGGCGACTTCAACTGCGAAGCGCAGGCTCCTGAGATGCGCCCGCTTTACGACCGTTGCGGCTTCGTCGCCCCGACCGAACGCTTGCTGAGTTTTCCGAGTTGGCAACCACGGCGGGCGATTGACCACATTCTGGTGACACCGGGCATCCAGGTGCGCCGGCGCTGGGCGTTGCCGGGCATGTTGTCTGACCACATCGCGGTGGCAGCCGAGCTGGAAATGCCGAACTCGGCCCCCCAACCAAGTCTTCCAGGCTGATGCGGGAGCGGCGGAAGCCGCCACAGTCTGACCCCATCTCGGCTGATGTGGGAGCGGCGGAAGCCGCGATTTCTCTGCGGCAAGACAAGGTCAATCGCGGCTGCCGCCGCTCCCACAGGCAATATGTGGGGGAAGACCGGCAAACGCCTCCCGCATTCCGCTGCGCTGCATCCGGGCAAGGTCCCCGAGCGCCAAAACTGAAACGCCCGCCGGGCTTCCCCGACGGGCGTTCTGTCTACCCAGCGGTAGTCACCGCAAGCTTAGAACTTGAAATCCACTTTGGCGTAGTAGAAGCGGCCCGGCAGATCGTAGTTGGAGGCGTCGTAACCGTTCAACGAGCAGCTGTAGCAGAACGGTGCGTCCTTGTCGCCGACGTTATTGACGCCACCGGTCAATCGCATGTTGCCGACCATGGGCGTCTTCCAGCTCAGCTGGATGTCGTGATAGGTCGTGCCGCCTAGGCTGTTGCTGGCCCTGACATTGGGATCGGTGGGCACATCCGAGCACACGCCGGTGGCGCGGAAGTCCTGGCAGTCCTCGGTCAGGCCATCGGTGAAACGCGCGCCCCAGCTGGCCGAAAAATCACCCAAAGCCCAGTCCAAGGTGAGGTTGGACGCCCACTCGGGAATTCCGCTGTTGTTGATTTCGACGCCGACGCCTTGCGGCTGCGCGCTGCCCAAAGCGTCTTGCGCGTCGTAGCTATCGACGAAGGTGTTGCGCCAACTGGCACGGAACACGCCGATATCGGTTTCTGGCAAGGTCCAGAAGAAGTCGATGTCATAGCCGTCGGTTTCGATGCTGCCAAAGTTCTGCAGGCGATTATTAAAGCCGTTGATGCCGCCGGTGACCGCGCGAGTGATGCCTTGACAGAACGGCGAGCTGGGTCCACCGGCACTCACGCTTGGCACCAGACCCGAGCAGATATTGAGCTGGGTCTGCGCATCGATGGCTTGAATCGCGCCTTCGAGTTCATGTCGATAGGCGGTGAATTCGATATCGAATTTCTCTGCCCAACCGCTATCGCTGATAAAACCTGGACTCCAAACGAAACCCACCGAATAGCTGTCAGAGGTTTCCGGGGCGAGATTCGGATTGCCACCGGTGGTAACCGAAATCTGCGGATTGGCCTGCTGCGCATTGGCCGGAATGCCAAACTGCGAGCACACCGACGCTGGTCCTGTCGGCGGTGCGCCGTTGATGCCGCGCACGCAGGGATCCGTCAACTCGGCGTCAAAACGCGATGCTGAGCCGAACAACTCGCCGATGGAGGGCGCGCGGAAGCCTTCAGCAAGCGAGCCACGGAACAGGAACTCTTCGCCAAACTGCCAACGGAATCCGACCTTGCCGGTGGTCTCACCGCCAGACGTCGAATAATCCGAATAACGACCGGCCGCACTCAAGTCGAGCTGCGATCCTTCAGTCGCGTACAGCGGCAAATTCAACTCGAGAAAATACTCATCAACGTCGTACGCGCCTGCGGTTGGCAGCGACGGTACGCCGTTGTACTCACCGGCCACGGTGAGTGCGTCGGGCAAGTACGAGCCGTCCAACTTGCGGTGCTCATAACCACCGGCAAAAGCCAGCGGACCCGCCCAGAGTTCTGCAATGTCGCCTGAAATGTTGGCAGAGAACAACTGCAGGTTGTTCTCGCTACTGTCGCGGATGATCGGCTGGATGTAGGCCAACATCGCCGGGGTAATGGTGCCGGGTCCGCCAAAGATGTTGAGCGGGGTGCACTGCGGATCGGCGGCACACGTCGCTGGTGTTCCCAGAGCGGTGGCGATGCGGCGGATGTTGTAGCTGCCGAAGTTGGTTTGATTGGCTTCGTTATTGCTGCGAACGTAGTTGACGTCCCAGTAATACGGGTTGTTGCCGATGTCGAACGTGCCTTCGAGACCGGTGGCGAAGTACCAAGTGTCGACATCCTGGAAGAAGCGCCGCGGTCCGCCTTCGATCGGCCGGCGACCGAGGAAGATCAGGTTGTTGCCACTGGCGTCAAAGTCAAACCCAAATGGGTTGAACGGGTTGAGGCGCGAGATGAAGATGCCGTCGGCAAACGCGTTGCCAGTGCCGGCGTCTGGACCGAGAAAAATCGGCTCAGGCGCGGCACGGTTCTCAGACTCGCGCTGGTTGTAGACGGCGCGCACGTACCAGCTGACGCTGTCGTTGATGTCAAACCGGGTCTGCGTGAACAGGCTCTTGCGCTCGCTTGGCGTCAGGATGTAGTTGAACTGGGCGAAGTTGAAGCGATCAGCCGAGGTGAACGGGTGGAAGTCATCGTTGACGCCGGGCGCGTTCGGGTTGTATGTCGGCACGCGGTTCGGAAACGCGCCGTCCAAGGCAATGTTGGCGAATTGACCGGTGCGCGGATCAACGAATACGAAGCGGCCGTTGGGCGTGGCTGAGGAACCGAACGCCAAGCCCAAATTGGGCTTGGGAAAGCTCGAAATGCTGCGATCCTTGGATTCGACGGCTTCTTGCTCGGTGCTGCTGGCGCCGAAGAAAAAACTGAAGCCATCGCCCGTTTTGCCAAAGCTGATCTCGCCAGATTTCAGTTCGCCATCACCTTCATCGAACTCACCGTAGTTCGCCGACAGTGCGACGCCGTCGAAATTGCGGCGAGTGATGATGTTGACCACGCCTGCGATCGCGTCGGAGCCATAGATGGACGAAGCACCGTCTTCAAGAATGTCGATGCGCTCGATGATGTTGACTGGAATGGTGTTGAGGTCGGTGGACGCCGACACCCCCGAGGCCGAGGCTTCGTTGACCCAACGGATGCCATCGACCAGCACCAGCACGCGCTTGGAGCCCAAGTGGCGCAGATCAATCGTTGCCGAGCCGGCACCGACGCCGCTGCCATCCGGCGGAAAGCCAAAGTTGCCGCTGGAATTGAACTTGGTATTGAGCGCAGAGCCCGAGGCGGTGAGCTGCTGCAGGATGTCGGCCACGGCGGTCAGACCACTGCGCTCGATATCGGCGCGAGTGATGGTTTGGATCGGCGTCTGGCCTTCAATCGCGGCCTTCTTGATGCGCGAACCGGTGACCTCGACACGGTCCAGTTGACGCGGTTCGTCTTGGGCGACGGCAATGCCAACGGGCAAGACAGTGAGCACTAGCGCGGCGCGCAGCGCTGAGCTGAGGCGGTTACGACGTGGCGTCTTCATGCAGCCCCTCCGGGGGATTGAATGCCATCCGTGATACGGATCACGAATCGAGGCCCACGATTTGTAAAGAAAATGTGAATTTTGCGCAAGTCCCTTTCGTCAATGCCATTGCCCACCCTGCTGCTTTGACCGGCGCTGGCAAGCACTTAGCCCCAAAGCAGGCTCGCTCCCACCGCCAACAGCAACAGCGCAAATACGCGCTTAAGTGCGGGACCGCTCAGCCGATGCGCGAGTTTTGCGCCAAACGGCGCGCACAGAATGGACGCCAACGCGATGCCCGCCGCGGCAGGCAGATAGACATAGCCGATGCTGCCTGCGGGCAAGTCAGCGCCCGCTGGACCGGACGCGGCATAACCCACCGCGGCGGCCAAACCAATGACCACTCCACAGGCCGCCGATGTGCCGACCGCCCGCACCGGCGTTACCCCAAGCCAGACCAGCAAGGGCACGGTCAGACTGCCTCCGCCAATGCCGACCACAGCGGACAGGCCGCCGATGGCAAGCCCGGCCAGGGTCAAGCCACGGCCACCTGGGGGTTCATTCGTCTCTGTCTTTCTGCGCGGCGTGCCAAAAGCCAATTGCGCGGCAGCGAGCAGGCAGAACAGCGCGACCGCCAACCTCAGAGTCTGCGCCGGCAACTGACTGGCAACTGCAGATCCCAGCAACGCGCCGATCACCAAGCCCGGAGCCAGCCAGCGCACGCTGGTCCACAGCACGCTGCCGCGCTGATGGTGCGAGCGTGCGGAAGACAAGCCGGTCAAAATGATCGACGCCAACGACGTCGCCAAAGCGACGTGCATCACGCTGTCGGCGGGCACGCCCTGCGCAGGCAGCATGTGCGCGAGCACGGCGACGATCACCAAGCCGCCGCCCACGCCAAGCAAGCCGGCAAGCAAGCCGGCGCAGGCCCCCAATACGAGATAAGCCATCCATGTACTCATGCAACGGCCAACCCGATCCTGCCGAGCCGATACACTGCGCGTCTGCGTTTTCTTTTGTTGATTCCATTGCTCACCATCTGCTCGATCTCTCTCCGCTTTCCCAGTGGCTGTCTGCTCGGCGCTCGCTCGCTCAGAACTTGGCTGCCCGGAACTTGGCTGCTCGGAACTTGGCTGCTCTGCACAGGTCTGCTCGGCGCTGGTCTGCTTGGCCAGCCAGCGCTGGCACTTGATCGAACCCAAACCGAGGCACAGCGCGGATCGTTCCGCTCTGCACTGGAGCGCATCGAGCGCGGCGCCCCGTTGACGGCCGCTATCCGACAGACCTTCGCCAATCACCCGCTGCTGCCGTGGCTCGAGTATGCCGAACTGCGGCACGACCTGAGTCGGGCCAGCGCGAGCAAGATCGATGCTTTGCAACGGCGCTATCCCGAGCTTGGCTTTGCCGAGCCACTGCGCAAAGCACTGCTGCACGAACTCGCCCGGCGCCGCGATTGGAACGGCTTCAGGTCCCACTATCAGCCCGCCCTTGATCGCGAGATCGAGCTGCAATGCCACGCCATTACCGCAGATCTTTCCGCAGCGGCGATGGACGCCGGCCTGCAAGCGCGCATTGCCGACCTCTGGCGCTTCGGCGATTCGCGGCCGGCGAGCTGCGATGTGGTGTTTGCGGCGTTGGAACAGGCCGGTGGCATCACTGATGCGCTGCGCTGGGAGCGAATCATGCTCGCCGCTGAGCTGGGCAACAGCGGCTTTATCCGCTTGCTCGCGCGGAAGTTGCCAACGGCAGAGCAACTGCAAGCCGAGCGCTACGCCAGCTATCTCGATTCGCCTTCGGCAAAGCTTCCGCTGGCATGGCCGGTGAATGATCGCAGTCGTCAAATCGCCGCCATCGGGGCCAGTCGCGCCGCCAAGGCAGATCCCGCCGCTGGCGAACGCTTGCTGGCTGCGCTGGCTCCGCTGAGGCTGACGGCCGAGCAACAGGCTTTGGTGCGCTACCAAGCAGCCTTGTGGTCGGCCGCTTCGTATTTGCCAGGTTCAGCGCAGCGCATGGCTGCCGTAACTGCAAGCGCGTTCGATGATCGCCTGCACGAGTGGCGCGCGCGCGAAGCCTTGGCGCGAGCCGATTGGCGACAGACACTCGACGCCATCACCGCGATGCCAGACAGCCTGCGTGCCGACCCGCGCTGGCGCTATTTGCAGGCGCGCATGTATGAAATGCTGGGCGAAGCGGAGCCAGCCAAGCAGCAGTTCGCTGCGCTCGCGCTTGAGCCCAACTACCACGGGTTTTTAGCGGCGGATCGTCTCAATCAGCCTTATGCGCTATGCCCGCTTGAGATCGACAGCGCCAGCGCTACCCATAAGAAAGTCGCCGCCGCACCGGGTCTATGGCGCGCGCGCGAACTCAAGGCGATGGGGCGCGATAGCTGGGCTGAGCTGGAGTGGAAACAGCTGCTGGCCGGGCTGGATGCGCAAGGTCGACATCATGCGGTCGCCATCGCACTGGAGTCGCACTGGAATGATCGCGCGGTGTTCTCCATGGCCACCCCGGAAGATCTGCGCTACTACTCATTGCGCTTCCCATTTGCGCAACGCAATGTCTTGCGCCGACAGGCGAAAAAGCACGGCTTGGACGAAGCGTGGGTGGCTGCGTTGATTCGTGCAGAAAGCGCTTGGCAACCGCGCGCGCGCTCGCATGCCGATGCCCGCGGCTTGATGCAATTGTTGCCGTCCACTGCGGCGGCGACGGCAAGGAACCAAGGCTTGCCGTGGAGTGGCGGCGATACGCTTTACGACCCGCGCGCCAACATCGCGCTGGGCACGGCCTACCTCGCTGCCATGCTGGCTCGCCACGCCGACCAACCGTATCTAGCCACAGCCGCATACAACGCCGGACCAGCGCCGATTGGTCGTTGGCTGGCGCAGCGCGCAGCGCATGATGTTGATCTATGGGTCGAAACCATTCCCTATCGGGAAACCCGAGAATACGTCGGTCGCATCATGGCCTTCAGTGTCATCTACGATTGGCGTCTGCACGGCGGTGCCGTGCCATTGGCAGCACGCATGCGCGGCGTCAGCGCCCCACGTCGCGCCTTCGTTTGTCCCGCTCCCGTTAACCAGACAGTGCAGACCCCATGAGCAATCGTCATCTCGTCGTGTTGGGCGGCACCGGCTTTGTCGGCAGCCATTTGGTTCCGGCCTTGGCCCGCGCCGGTTGGCAGGTGACCGTCGCCAGTCGCAATGCCGAACGCTTGCGCCAGCTGGCGGTGTTGCCGGAGGTTCGCGTGGTCAGTGTCGATGTGTATGACCGCGCCGCGCTGGTGCCCTTGCTGCGTGGGGCGGATGCGGCAATCAATCTGGTCGGCATTCTCAACGAGCCAGGTCGCAACGGTGCAGGCTTTCGTCGCGCCCACGTGGATCTCAGCAATGCCTTGATCGGTGCCTGCAAAGAGGCCGGTGTTTCCCGCCTGTTGCAGATGAGCTCACTGAATGCAGGCCGCGGCAGCAGCTACTATTTGCTCACCCGCGGCGAAGCCGAGCAACGGGTCAAGTCGTCTGAGCTTGAATGGACGCTGTTCCAACCCTCGGTGATTTTCGGCCCCGGTGATGGCCTGTTTTTTCGCTTCGCCAGCTTGTTGGCCCTCACCCCGGTGCTGCCGCTGGCGCGGGCAGATGCCAAGTTCGCGCCGGTATTCGTGGGTGACGTCGTCACGGCGTTTTTGCACGCACTCGACGACTGCAGCACGATCGGCCAGACCTACGAGCTTTATGGCCCCGAAGTGGTTAGCCTTCGCGACATCGTCACCTACACCGCGCGTCATCTCGGCCTGCGGCGGTGGGTG